>JBBKVW010000486.1:0-4997 GCA_037968655.1 Burkholderiaceae bacterium | reverse complement strand
ACATCGAAGGGCGTATCACTGCAAGCGCCCTGATGAGCGACGCCATGGCCTGCCCGCCGGACGCCCTGCCCTGGCTCGCGGGCTGGCTCGGCCTGTCGCTCGAACCCGGCCTGCCACCTGAGCGCGCGCGCTGGATGCTTGTCAACGGTCCCCGGCTGGCAAGACGCCACGGCACGCTCGGCGGGCTGCAGCTGGCGCTGGACATTGCCACCGACGGCGCCGTGACGCGCGGGCGCATCGTGGTGGTCGAGGATTTCCGCCTGCGCCGCACCTTGTCGACGATCCTGGGTGCGCGGTTGGAGGACGCCAACGATCCCCTCACCAGCGGCATCAGCCGCTCGGGCAATTCGGTCATCGGCGACGCGCTGTTCCTGGGCGATGCACGCACGCTCGACGAGGGCCAGCTCAAGACCTTCCTGGCCCTGTTTCGCACCATCGATGCCGACGGCCCCGCGGCGCAGGCGCAGCTGCAGTCCGATCGCAGTGCTGCGCACAAGGCGCTGTTCGACCAGCTCGCGCACCGCGTCACGGTGCTGGTGCATGAAGAAGCCGGGCCAGATGAGTTCGAGCTGGTGCAGCGCCTGTGCGCGCTTGGCGCGCCGGCCCATGTGCTGGCGCGGGTGACGCGTGCAGCCTACCCCTTCATGGTGGGCGTGGCATCACTGGCAGGCGCCGACAGTTATCTGCGCGCCGCACCGCAGCAGCGGCCGTTTCGGGTCGGGTCCGGCGGCGAAGTGTCCTCTCTGGGCGGTGTAGACACGTTGCGGGGCGAGGCCTCGCTCGATGCGCATGCCGGCGCCTTCGAGGGCGTCTTGCCATCCGCCGGATCTCTCAGCCTGCCGCCGATTGCCCGCGTCGCCGTGGTCGGCGTTGGCGAGGGCGGCATCTCGGGCCCCACGACGCCGTTCGATCTGGACGCCAGCGCATCGAGCGCCGACATCGGTCGCGTGCTGACCACCTACTCATGGTCGCACCTGCAACCCAATTGAGCTTTCAACACAAGGAGTAGCACGATGGCCAAATTCGTTCCCGGCACCGACACCACCGTCAAGGCAGACGAACCCCTGCTGTCGGTCCAGGTCTCGCCCGCGAAGCCGCTCAAGCCTGGCAAACATGTGTTCCAGCTGGTCGTTGCCGACGACTCGGGCAACTCCTCTGATCCCGCGTCGGTGACCATCATCATCCAGGATCAGACCCGGCCGACGGCAGTGGTCGACCTGATCGACGCCACCGGAGCGCGCATCTCCACGCCCGAGGTGCGCGTCGCATTCGGCCAGGCATTCCAGCTCACCGGCGACCGATCCAGCGATGTAGGCGGCGAGGTGAAAGCCTGGACCTGGACGCTGTTGCAGGGTTAAGGATTCGCCATGCAAACGCTCAAGCTCGGCGCCACGATTTCCACCGGCGAAGCACAGGTGCAGCTGGATCCGAAGCTTCCTGTGGGTGTCTATCGGGTGCAACTCATCGTGCAGGGCAGCAGCGGCATCAGTCAAGCGGCAACGATGCTCATCCGGGTCTTGAAGGAGTGAACATGGGATCGACAGACGCAAGCCTGGCCCGGGAACAGACCGACGATCTGGTGGGCGAAAGCCTGTCCACCGCCGGTGTGCCCGAGCGCGTGAACTACGCCACCGGCGTATTGCTTGGCGCAGAAGACTTCAACGCCGAGCAGCTCTACCTGCGTGGACGCATGGGCCGCGCATTTGCCGCGCTGTACGGGCACGGCAGCATGGCCGGGCTGCGCGTCAGCTGCAGTGCATTCGAGAATCCCGAGCTCGAATTGCTGGTCGCGCCCGGCCTGGCCCTGGACCGGCTGGGGCGCCTGATCGAGGTGCGGCGACTGCAGTGCATCCATGTCAAGCGCTGGCTGGACCAGCGCGCCGCGCTGGGGGCAACGGCGCTTGAACGCGCGGCTGTCACCGACGCCGTGCGCGAGGACCAGCCTGGCGCCAGGCGGCTGGTGCTGGACGTATTCGCGCGCTTCGCGCTGTGCCCGCACGGCAGTACGCCGGCCTTTGCCGCCGGGCCCTTCAACGCCACCGACCATGAAGTGCCCGCGCGCATGGCCGACGCGTTCGAACTCACGCTGCGACTGGCACATGCCGTCGGCGTCACGCCGGCCACACCCAAGGGAACACTGGCCCTGCCGCAGCCGCGCACGCCCAAGCTCGAGGCCATGCTGGCGGCCATGCAGGGCATCACCGACCCGGTGCAACTGGAGGCGGCGCGCCGCCTGTGGTGCATGGAAAGCGCGCTCGACGCCTGGCCGCAGGCCTCGGCGCTGGATCCCAATCGCCTGCCCAAGCTGGCCGAACATGCCAGCGAGGCCGACTGGGACACGGTCTTGCTGGCGCGGGTATCGGTGCCGGTGACGCAGGCCGACGCCAACACCTTCCCGACGATCGACACGGCCGCGCTGGCCGCGATTGCGGCACAGCCCGCACCGGCGCCGGGCGACCACAGCGAACCCAAGTGGCGCGAGCTTGCCGACAACGCGCTGCGGCCCATCGTATTCAACCCCTATGCATGGCGCGGCGCGCCATGAACGGACCGGCAACGAGGAGAAACTGATGGCAACGACTTTCCAAAGCGAACTCAGGGTGCAGGACGCGCAGGACGACGCGCGACTGCAGGCCCAGCTGAGCGCAGGCGCGCTGGTCGTGGACAGCGGCCGGCGGCGGCCGTTCTATTTCGACGGCCGCTTCCTGAGCGCCGACGACCTGACAGCCGACCAGAACTACATTCGCGCGCGCCAGTCCGACCTGGCCCAGGCCATGGGTGCGGGTGTCATTCGCGGGCTGATGGTCTCGCTGGGCACGCAAGCCGCATCCAACAGCCCGACGCTGGTCATCGAACCCGGCATCGGCATCACGCCCAGCGGCGACATCGTCAACATCGACACGCGCCAGAGCATCGCCATCGCGTCGCTGCCCGAGAGCGCCCAGCTCGACGCACAGCTGGGCGTCAAGCTGCTGCCGGCGGCCAGCGCGGTCAATCGCGGCGGGCTGTTCGTGCTGGCACTGCGCCCGATCGAGTTCAGCGCCAACCCGACCGCCGCCTATCCGACCACGCTGGACGGCCAGCGCACGGTGCGCGACGGCGACATCGTCGAGGCCACGGCGCTGACGCTGATCCCCTACCCCGACCGCGCCGGCGTCGAGAGCGCGAATGCCCGGCGTGCACGGGTGGCGCGCGAGATATTCTTTGACCGGGTACGGCCCGGCGCCCTGCAGGACGCGCTGCCGCTGGCCATGCTGTGCCTGGAGGGCGGCGCGCTGCGCTGGCTCGATGTGTTCATGGTGCGGCGCGAAGTCGGCGCCGAATCGACGCTGTCCGCAGGATTGAGCCAACGCCCGCGCGCACTGCTGGAGGCCTGGCTGAAACAGCACCAGGACCATCTGGACGACATCGACAACGCAGCGATGCAGGCAGGCTTTGCCGCCACGCGCCAGTTCGAGGTGCTGCCGCCGGTCGGGCCGATGCCGGCCTCGACGCTGCGCTTCGAGACACAACTGGGCCAGCTCACACTGCTGCAGTCCTATTTCCCGCCACTGGTCGATTGCGAATTCACCTTCATACCGAGCGACGAACTGGCCGCATTGGTGCAGGAATCGCTGGCATTGCCGCCAATCGACCTGCGTGCCGCCGACGCCGACCTGGATCACCTGTCGGTGCTGATCGTCGCCCCCGTCACGCGCCAGGAACTGGAGGCACACAAACGTTCGCTGCAAAGCGTGGTGCGGCCGATCCGCTCGGCGTCTGCGGCGCTGATCGCCAAGCGCTCGCCGTTCGAATCGCTGATCCGCATTGCGCAGCCGAACGATTTTCTGCGCCCGCCCACGCTGGTCAACCCGACACCGGACGAGCAGGCGCTGGCCTGGCAACGCGCGATCGAGGCCACGCGTACCCGGCTGCACGCCAGCTCCCAGGGTCGCGCTATGTTCTGGTATCTGCGCCGGCGCCAGCTACCCTACACATCCGAGATCTCCAGCGCCACGCTGCGCCTGGCCGGCGACGCGGCGGCCATCGACACCGAGGTCGAGCTGCGGGTGCGCGCTGACGAGGTGCTGACGCGCTTCAACGGCCTGGTGGCGAGGATTCCCACACTCGCACGCGCCGAAACCGTCAATCTGCTGGCATCGCCGCGGCTGGCGCTATCCACCGGCCTTTCCAGCAAGCTGCTGGCGACCTCCGATCTGCTGCGGCGCAGCGCTTTCGAGGCGCTGTCCGCGCGCGCAGACCTGCGCGCAAAGGACGAGGAGAACCTGCGCCACGACGACGTACTCGAGATCGCACGCGACTTCGGCGACCCGCGCCTGGGCGAAGGCTTTGACGCAATGGCCCAGGCGACGGACGAAGAGACGCGCAAGGAAATGCAAAGTCCCGACCTGGTCAAGGCTGTTGCGGACAGTGGCGTCGCACCCGACCTGGACCGCGCAGCGCGGCTGTTGCCGACACAGCAACAGGGCACGTTTGCGCAGCTGATAGTGCAGGCTGCACGCGCCAGCGATGCCAGCCGGCAACTGGCCGAACTCGCGGGCAAAAAGCCGGTGGGCTGACGGAGTGACGTCATGAAAATCCTGCGCGGCATTTCCAAACCTTTTGGCGGCGAGCATGTGCTGGCCACCGTGCCGGCGCTCGGACCCTACGCGCGCGCAGCCAAGGACGAGCCGCCACTGCGCAAGCGGCTGAATTTCTTTGCCCAGCGTTCGCTGACCCATGTGGCGCTGATCGACGAGCAACGCAGCCGCATCGATGATGCGATGCGGCTGGGCCAGTCGGTCGCCCCCGGCGTGATCGACGGGCTGGAGCTTGCCGTCGAAGGCGACCACCTGGTGCTGCTGCCGGGCCATGCCATCGCCCCGGACGGACAGGACATCGAACTGGCCTATGCACTGCGACTGCCCTTTGATGCGGTAGCCGTGATCGCGCCGGGCGTGGATGCCGCTCTGGAGGCGCTGCACAGCGGCAGCACGCCCTGGCAACGCCTGTCGGGA
>JBBKVW010000485.1:0-3316 GCA_037968655.1 Burkholderiaceae bacterium | reverse complement strand
TTGCCTGGCGTCGGGAACTGCAGATCGGTGCGGCGCTAGTGGTCATCGGGCTTGGCGTGTGGCTGTTGGTGAACCGCCGCCATCCGCGCTTTCTGGCGCGCGTGCGTCCGTCACGGCTGTTACTGTGGTCTTTTCTGGTCGCGACAGCGCACGGCGCCGGGTTGATGCTGGTGCCGATCTATCTCGGGCTCTGTGCGGTCGACCAACTCGATCCGGCGCACCAGGCGGCGTCGGCGTTGATGATCGGCAATTTTGGGCGCGCGATGCTGGTAGCCGTGCTGCACACGGCAGCGATGATGCTTTCCGGCGGTGCCATTGCAGTTGCGGTGCATCGCTGGCTGGGCCTGGAATTTCTGTCGAAGAGCTGGTTCAACCTCGACGTGGTGTGGGCATCCAGCCTTATTGTGGTTGGCGTGGTCAGCCTTGCAACAACCGGCTTTGCCGGCCTGTCCTGAATTCCCGTCGTCGCATCGAACGCATGGCTTTGCGCATGCGTTGTCATTTCAGAACACGGTCAAGACGTTTCGCGTACACCAGCACACGCGACGGCGCGCCCAAGGCGACAGACCCATATGCCCATATGCGCCAAGCTCAATCCAGCATCCGGTCGACCCGCAGCAGGTACGACTGCGGCAGGCTCAGGCCCAGGGCCTTCGATGTGCGTTCATTGGCCAGCAGCTCGAAGCTCATGGCCTGTTCGATCGGCAGTTCGGCGGGGCTGGCGCCTTGCAGGATTCTGGCCACGAAGCGGGCGACCCGGCGGAACTGGTCCTCGTTGTTCACGCCATAGCTGAGCAGGCCGCCAGCGCGGGCAAAGCCGCCGGATTCGGCGATGGACGGCAGGCGCCTGGCCAGCGCCAGCGCCGCGATGCGGCGTTCTTCGCGAAAAAACAGGCCGTCGCGCGCCACGATCACTGCGTCGGCGCGCTGTTCGGCCAGGGCGTCGAATGCCTTGTCGATCTCTGCGGGCGTCGTCGCGCGCACCGGCAAAATGCGTGCGCCCGTGCTCTGCGCTGCTACTTCGATGCCGCTGAGAATCCGCAGGTTGGACGGGTTGCCGGGGTTCACCAGCACCGCCACGCGGGATATTCCCGGTACCGCGGCGAGTAGCAGTCCCAGGTGCTTGGTGCCGGTATCGGTGCCCAGGTTGGACAGCCCGGTGATGTTGCTGCCCGGGCGTGCCAGTGTCTTGACGAAGCCGGCCGCCACCGGGTCGGGGGAATTGCCCATGACGATGGGAATGGTGTTGGTCAGTTTCTGCAAGGCGGTGGTGGTGACCGTGCCAACGCTCACGATGGCATCGGGTTTGAGCTCTACCACTTCACGCGCCAGTGCGGGAATGCGATCGAAGCTGCCTTCTGCGAAGCGCAATTGCAGCGTGAGATTGGCGCCTTCGTGGTAGCCCAGGCCATACATTTCCTGGCGGAATGCGGCGAGCACATCCGTTGCGCCCGCCAGACCCTCGGTCCCCAATATCGCCACGACATGGATGCCCTTCTTGGCAGCCTGCGCGTCGACCCGGAGCACGGCGAACAGTGGCAGCGCGCCAAGAGTGAGAACCAGTGAGCGTCGATGCAACATTGTTGTTCCAGTCGGACTCCGCATGAAGTTCATGCCCGGCGAAGCTTAGCCCATCGCTGGCCGCGCTTCAACACGCAGTGGTCGCGTTGATTCTCGTCCCAGCTTCCATCTTGGCTGGCAGCGCTGCGTCGCGGCTCAAGTCGCCAGGTGTTCGCGCAGGCGCTGATTGACGACCTCGGGCATCTCATGCACCAGCCAGTGCGAGGCCTGCGCGTAGCGGTGCAGGTGCAGATCTGGCACCACCGTCTCCAGCCCATCGATGCAGCCGGGCAGCAGGAACTCGTCCTGCTCGCCCCACAACACCATGGTCGGCATCGTGACCTGGAAATCGGCCGGGTCGAGCTTGATGCGCCGTGCGCCCGGATCGTCGCCGATCGGAGGGTACAGCGGGCTGGCGCGGTAGTAGTTGAAGCCACCGGTTAGCGCGCCGGGCTGCGACCACGCCGCGATATAGCGTTCGCGGGTCGGGCCTTCGAACCAGGCGGGCAGGGCGCCGTCGCGCTCGAGAAACTGCAGCAGCCAGGTGAATCCGCTTTGCACCAGCGTCTGTTCCAGATCGGGCTGCAGGCGGATGGTGTTGATGTAGGCGGCGTGTTCGATCTGCGCCGGTGTATGGCTGATTTCGCGCGCATACAGGAGCGGGTGGACGCCGTTGACGATGAACAGCTTGCGCACCAGTTCGGGCCGCGCGATCGCCAGCGCATAGGCCAGGGCGCCACCCCAGTCATGACCGACGAGAGAACACGCACGGTAACCGAGCGCTTCGACCAGTGCCGCGAGGTCCGACACGATCACATGCGCGCGATAGCCCTTCACGTCCTTGGATTTGTCCGACAGGTTGTAACCCGGCAGGTCCGGCGCCACTGCGTAATAGTCGCGGCCAAGGTCCTGCAACTGCGCTTCCCAGGCAAACCAGGCTTCGGGAAACCCGTGCAGGAACAGCACCAGCGGTCGGCCCGGTTCGCCGGCACTGGCGCAGTGGATGGACAGGCCGTTGGCCTGCAAAAACCGGTGCCGTATTTCAGCGGCCATGGCGTGCTCCGGGGACGACTGTGGCGCGCTGCAAGCGTCTGCTGCGGTCTGCCATAGCCGAGCCTGTCAGCCCCCGGTCTGCGGCAGCAGGCGTCGCGTGATCAAGTCCCAATGCGTTTTGTCCACCAGTGTGATCGACAGCCGGTTGCCGCGGCGCAGCAGGATCAAGTCGGCCAGCGCCGGGTTGTCGCGCATTTCAGGCAGGCCGAGCAGCCGTGTCTTGCGCAGCGCCTGCACGTCCAGCAATAGCCAGCGCGGCGCCGCGGGGTCGGATTTAGGGTCGAAGTAGTCCGAGGCCGGGTCGAACTGCGTTGGATCGGCACGTACCGCCGAGGCAACCCTGGCAATGCCGGCAATGCCCGGTTCGGGACAACTCGAGTGGTAGAACAGCACGCCGTCGCCCACACGCATGTCGTCGCGCATGAAGTTGCGTGCCTGGTAGTTGCGCACGCCGGTCCAGGGCACGGTCTGGTTGGGCGCCGCCATCGCGTCGTCGATCGCGCATTCGCCCGGTTCGGATTTCATCAACCAGTAGCGGGGCATGGCGCCAGAGCCTATTCCTGCGGCGTCAGCTTGTCGGCCGTGCGGTTATCGAAATCGCTGGCATCGTGGCGTTCGGCCAACTGGCTCGATGGCTCGCCCCAGGAATAGGCTCTGGTTCCATGCCCCGCTACTGGTTGATGAAATCCGAACCGGGCGAATG
>JBBKVW010000484.1:0-23552 GCA_037968655.1 Burkholderiaceae bacterium | reverse complement strand
CGAACTGGGCGTTCCACTCGATGAGATCAAGGGCAGTGGGCCGAAGGGGCGCATCACGGCCGACGACGTGCAGGCATTCACACGCGCCGTCATGAGCGGTGCCAGTGTCACCAAGGCCGCTGCTGCTGCCAAGGGCGGGGCCGGCGGCATGGCCGATGGCGCTGGGCTGGGTCTGATCCCATGGCCCAAAGTTGATTTCAGCAAGTTCGGGGCGGTCGAGCGCAAGGACATGTCGCGCATCAAGAAGATCAGCGGCGCCAACTTGCATCGCAACTGGGTCATGATTCCGCATGTCACCAACCATGACGATGCCGACATCACCGATCTGGAAGCGTTTCGCGTGTCGACCAACAAGGAGAACGAGAAGTCGGGCGTCAAGGTCACGATGCTGGCATTCCTGATCAAGGCCTGTGTTGCGGCGCTGCGCAAGTTTCCCGAGTTCAATGCTTCGATCGACGGCGACCAGCTGGTGCTCAAACAGTATGTCCACATCGGTTTTGCGGCCGACACGCCTAACGGATTGATGGTCCCGGTGATCAGGGACGCCGACAAGAAAGGCGTGATGCAGATCTCGCAGGAGATGGGCGAGCTGGCCAAGAAGGCGCGCGACGGCAAGTTGAGTCCGGCCGAGATGTCGGGTGCCTGTTTCACGACCTCCTCGCTAGGCGGCATCGGTGGGCGCTACTTCACGCCCATCATCAATGCGCCGGAAGTGGCCATCCTGGGCGTGTGCCGATCCACGATGGAACCGGTGTGGGATGGCAAGGCTTTTGCGCCGCGCCTGATGCTGCCTTTGTCGCTGAGCTGGGACCACCGGGTTATCGACGGCGCCGCTGCAGCGCGCTTCAATGTCTTCCTGGGCCAGATCCTGGGCGACTTCCGCCGCGTACTGCTGTAACACGTTTGCGCAAGGCGGCGATCATCGGCCCGAGCGCTCATTGCGCGATCCGGTCCGCCTGCAAACACATTGATAGACGAACACAAGAGGGGCGTACACATGGCGCAAGTGGAGATAAAGGTTCCGGACATTGGCGACTTTGATGAAGTCACCGTCATCGAGTTGCTGGTCAAACCGGGCGATACCGTTGCGGTGGAGCAATCGCTGATCACGGTCGAGAGTGACAAGGCCTCGATGGAAATACCAGCCGCGCAGGCCGGCGTCGTCACGGAGCTGAAGATCAAGCTGGGCGACAAGGTTGCGCAGGGGTCGGTGATTCTGTTGCTCGAAGCCCAGGCGGATGCGGCGCAGACGGCTGCAAAGCCGGCAGCTGACGCCAAGCGGCAACCGGCGACGGCTGCCGCGGAAAAACCCGCGCAGGTTGAAAAGCCAGCGCCGGGTAAAGCCGCGCCTGGCTCCAAGTCAACGTCCGCGCCGATACCGGCCTTCTCTGGCGCGGTCGATCTGGAGTGTGATGTGCTGGTGCTTGGCGCCGGCCCAGGTGGCTATTCGGCCGCGTTTCGCGCCGCCGACCTGGGGCTCAAGGTGGTTCTGGTCGAGCGCTACGCGGCGCTGGGCGGTGTCTGTTTGAACGTGGGTTGCATTCCGTCCAAGGCCCTGCTGCATGTGGCCGCCGTGATGGATGAGGTGCGCCACTTTGCCGCTCTGGGCGTCAATTACCCTGAACCAGTGGTCGATGTCGACAAGTTGCGCGCCCACAAGGGCAAGGTCGTCACCAAGCTGACCGGTGGCCTGGCCGCCATGGCAAAAATGCGCAAGGTCACGACCGTGCGCGGCTATGGCAGCTTTGCCGGGCCCAACCATGTCACGGTGGAGGAAACCACTGGCGAGGCGCAAGAGAAGACCGGCAAGAAGCAGACCATAGGCTTTCGCCATTGCATCATCGCTGCCGGCTCGCAGGCGGTGCGCCTGCCATTCATGCCCGACGATCCCCGTGTGGTCGACTCCACTGGCGCGCTGGCGCTGACCCAGGTACCCAAGCGCATGCTGATCCTGGGCGGCGGCATCATCGGGCTGGAGATGGGAACCGTCTACAGCACGCTGGGCGCACGACTGGACGTTGTCGAAATGCTGGACGGTCTGATGCAGGGCGCCGACCGTGACCTGGTCAAGGTCTGGCAGAAGATGAACGCGCCGCGTTTTGACAACATCATGCTGGGGACCAAAACAGTATCGGCCAAGGCCACACAGGCGGGCATCGAAGTGGGTTTTGCCGCTGCCAAAGAGGGCGACAAGGCGCCGGATCCGCAGACCTACGATCTGGTGCTGCAGGCCGTCGGCCGTTCGCCCAATGGCCGCAAGCTCGGCGCTGAGAAGGCCGGCGTGGCGGTGACCGAACGCGGTTTCATCGAGGTCGACGTGCAGATGCGCACCAACGTGCCGCACATATTTGCCATCGGCGATATCGTCGGCCAGCCGATGCTGGCCCATAAGGCGGTGCACGAGGCCCATGTTGCCGCCGAGGTGATCGCCGGCGAACAACAGGCCAACAAGGAATTGGCCAGTGCGGCCTTCAATGCCCGTGTCGTTCCAAGCGTCGCCTACACCGACCCGGAAGTGGCCTGGGTCGGTCTGACCGAAGACCAGGCCAAGGCGCAGGGCATCAAGGTCAAAAAGGGCTTGTTTCCCTGGACTGCGTCGGGGCGTGCCATTGCGAACGGCCGCGACGAAGGCTTCACCAAGCTGTTGTTCGATGATTCACCAGAAGCCCACGGTCACGGCAAGATTTTGGGCGGCGGCATTGTCGGTACCCATGCCGGCGACATGATTGGTGAGGTGGCGCTGGCGATCGAGATGGGCGCTGATGCGGTCGACATTGGCAAGACCATTCACCCGCACCCGACTTTGGGCGAGAGCATCGGCATGGCGGCCGAAGTGGCACACGGCAGTTGTACCGATCTGCCGCCGGCGCGGCGATGAACGCATTGGTTTTCTGCGCTGCCATGGTGCGAATGTCGATATCAACAGCGTTGCCCGCCTGCGCGTGACTTGAATGCGTCATTTGAGCGGACCTCAAACCGTCCTCGTCGTTTACCAGCGGGTTGGCGCTGGCTGCCGTGAAAAGCAAGCCCGCTGAATTAAGGACCCCGCAAGCTGACTCTGCCCAGAGCCAGCGCCCTGGTTCTGCTCGCCCCCAGGAGCCGGAAATAAAGCCGGCGCAGGTGCCACACAAGCCCAATAGCCTGTCTGTGCTGCGCAATCTTCCCGCGCTTTTGCAGTTGCTGCGCCGCAGGCCGGCGCCAAACGACAAACTGCCGCACGCCCGCTTCAGTTCGACCGGCTATGGCATACGCTCCTTGGTTGTTGCCGGCGTTGGCAGTCCCACGGTGATTTTCGAGTCAGGCATCGGCCAGGGCAAACGCAACTGGGCACCCGTCTTCAACAAGATTGCCGAACTGACCCAGTGTGTTGCGTACGACCGGGCCGGCTATGGTCAAAGTGAAGCGTCCGACCAGCCCCGGGATGGCCTGCAGATCGTGCTGGAACTGCGGGATCTGTTGCAAACCGAATCCATTGCGCCACCATATGTCCTGGTCGGCCATTCGCTTGGGGGAACGGTAGTCAAGCTGTTTGCAAAAACCTACCCGCAGGAAGTTGCTGGCGTTGTATTGGTGGACGCGCGCCACGAGGAGTTCACGCAGCGCTGTCGCCAGGAAGGCGTGCATCGCTTGCTATACCAGCCACCGGATTCCTTCTTGTCGATGTTGCCGCCTGTCCCGCGCGCTGAAGTCCTCGCTGCGCCTTTGACGCTCAAGCAGGCGCGCCGTGCTGGTCCGTTCCCGGAAATTCCGCTGATCGTTCTGACGCAGAGCAATGTGACCAGTCGGTGGCCAAAATCGCTTGGCACGGTGTGGGAGGCCAGTCAACGCAAGATGGCCAAAATGTCGACGCTTGGCCGAATCAAGGTGGTTGGTAACGCCGGTCACAACGTACATATGGATCGGCCCGATGTCGTGATTCGCGCAGTGGCCGGTGTGGTCGGCGCGGCGCGCATGATCAAGGCCAGGAAATCACAACGCCGACCCTGAGGGCGGCTCACTGCGGTCAGCAGCTCAGGGCTGCAATGGCGAGGCCACGCCGGCCGTTTCAACCCTGCGGGCACCATCGAAGCGCGAACTCCAGTAGCCCACACGCATGTCTTCGACCCGGACATGAGCGCCGGGCTTGGGTGAATGGATGAATTTGTTGTCGCCCACGTAGATTCCCACATGGCTGAACGCGCGGCGCAAGGTATTGAAAAAAACCAGATCGCCAGGCCGTAATTCGCTGATGTCGATTTCCTGGGTCGCTGCTGCCTGTTGGTCGGCTGTACGCGGCAACATCAGCCCAATCGTCTGTTGGTACATCGCACGCACGAATCCGCTGCAATCAAATCCGGTTTCCAGCGTGTTGCCGCCCAACTTGTAGGGCACGCCGAGGAATCCCATCGCGCTCATGACCAGCTCCGAGGCCTTGTTGCCAACAGTCTGGCCAACAAGACTGATCTGACGGATCAGTCCGCGCTCGGTCAGCAGCTTTTCCATTTCATCGCCCGATCCGGCGGCCGGGGCGGCGTTGACGCCGTTTGACAAAGCCAATGCCGCAGCCAACGCAATCAATGAAGGAATTACACGCATCGGCGGACCTTATCGGGACGAGGCGCTGGCGTCAAGCCAAGGCATGACTATTGGCGATCGAATCCAGGCAATGTGTGACTTTGCCAACACAAAGCCTGTTGTCTCGCACGCATCCAAACCTTGGGTAAAGGCTGCTACATGGTTGTCTCACCGCATGCAAGTGTGGCATGGTCTACCATGTTGGAGAACCAGTCACGCCATCGCTCGGGCTATTGCAAGGGCTATGGCAATCGCACATCCATTCAGGAGCTGACACCCCATGTTCAACGCAATCCAACTGACCAAATCAGACGCGTTCTCGGCACAATTGACCGAGCTCGACGAGTCGTCACTGCCAGAAGCGGACGTGACCGTGCGCGTCGAGTTCTCCACCCTCAATTACAAGGACGCGCTCGCCATCACCAACCGCTCACCGGTGGTGCGCAACTGGCCCATGGTGGCCGGGATCGACGGCGCCGGTACGGTGATCGAATCGAACCACCCGGACTGGAAGGCAGGTGACAAGTTCGTCCACAACGGATGGGGTGTGGGCGAGACCCACTGGGGTTGCCTGGCCGAGAAGGCGCGCCTCAAGGGCGATTGGCTGGTCCGGCTGCCCGAAGTATTCACAGCGCGTCAGGCAATGGCCATCGGCACTGCCGGCTATACCTCGATGTTGTGTGTGTTGGCCCTGGAAGATCATGGTGTGGTGCCCGCCTCGGGCGAAATTCTGGTCACTGGCGCCACGGGTGGCGTCGGCAGCGTGGCGGTTGCGCTGCTCGGTCGGCTTGGCTACACGGTCGTGGCGGCAACCGGCAAGGCGTCCGAGGAGGCGTACTTGAAGAAGCTCGGAGCCTCGTCCGTTATCGCGCGCGATACCTTGTCCGCGGCGGGAAAGCCGTTTCAAAAAGAGCGCTGGGCCGGCGTCGTTGACGCAGTGGGCTCACACACATTGGCCAATGCGATTGCGCAGACCCGATATGGCGGCGTCGTGGCCGCCTGCGGGATGGCCCAGGGCATTGACCTGCCAAGCTCGGTCATGCCGTTCATATTGCGGGGTGTGACGCTGGCAGGTGTTGATTCTGTGATGGCGCCAAGACTTCGGCGCCAGCGTGCGTGGGAGCGACTGGCAAGCGATCTTGATCCAGCCTTGCTGGACTCCATGGTGGAAGAGGTGCCGCTGTCGGGCGCCATAGCCAAGGCGCATGAGCTGATGGACGGCAAGTTGCGGGGCCGCGTCGTGGTGCGCACCGGCGCCTGAGCGGCGCCTGGAGCAGATGGCCGCTATACCAGTGGCGAATTGACAAGGGGGTAGCCCGATGCAATCGTTGACGCACCGTCGATGGGCCTGCTTGACGGTTCTGTTTCTTGTCCTGACAAACGCGCATGGCCAGGGCGTGCGCCCGCAGCTTGTCACCGCTGGCCTGGAGCATCCCTGGGCCCTGGCATTTCTACCCGATAACAAGATGCTCGTGACCGAGCGTGCCGGCCGCATGCGGGTTGTTGATGGCAACGGCAAGCTGGGGCCGGCATTGCCAGGTCTGCCGGAAATCGATGTGCGCGGGCAGGGCGGCTTGCTCGACGTCATTGTCGACAGCGACTTTGCCAGCAACCGCACGATCTATTTCTGTTTCGCACAACCTGCTGCCAGTGGCAGTGGCAACAGCACGGCGCTGGCGAGTGCCCGACTGGCGCCCGAACTCGATCGCTTGCAGAACGTCAAGCTGCTGTTCACGCAATTGCCCAAGTTCGCCAGCAGCGCCCACTTCGGATGCCGCATCGTCGAGGGGCGCAATGCCGGCAAGACTGACGCAAGCCTGCTCCTGACCCTGGGCGACCGGTTTCGCCGCATGGCCGACGCGCAGACCCTGGACAACCATCACGGCAAGGTGGTGCGTATCAACAAGGATGGCAGCGTGCCCAAGGACAATCCTTATGTCGCCAATGGCCGCGGGCTGCCCGAGATATGGACCTATGGCCATCGCAACCTGCAAGGTGCTGCGATGGCTCCCGACGGGCGCTTGTGGGTGCATGAGCACGGGCCGCAAGGTGGTGATGAAATCAATCTGCCCCAACCGGGCCGCAACTATGGCTGGCCGGTCATCACCTACGGCGAGAACTACGGTGGGGGAAAGATCGGCGATGGCAGCACCCACAAGGACGGCATGGAGCAACCGGTGCACTACTGGGTGCCGTCGATTGCGCCTTCCGGCATGGCGTTTCTTACCAGCGCGCGTTACGGCGCCCAATGGCAGGGCAACTTGTTCATCGGTGCGTTGGCTGGACGCTTCCTGAATCGGATTGAGTGGCGCTACGAGGGTGACGGTGCGAAGGTGGTGCACGAAAGCCGCCTGCTGACCGAACTCGGTGAACGCATCCGCGATGTGCGCCAGGGGCCGGATGGTTTGCTCTATGTACTGACCGACTCGTCCAACGGAAAGCTGATTCGCCTTCTGCCGGATTGACCTGTGTCAAGCAATGGTGTCGGCGCCCGGGCTGGCGTCAGACTCTTGCAAGCTGTGTGGTCACAATCGATCGCGTCGATCACAACTGAAACAGGGAGTGCCAACATGAGTTCCTACGCCGACTTTTACCGCCGGTCAATCACCGATCGCGACGCGTTCTGGACCGAGCAGGCCCAACTGATTGATTGGCACACGCCCGCCGAGCAGATATGTGATTACAGCGATCCGCCATTCGCGCGCTGGTTTGTAGGCGGTACGACCAACCTGTGCCACAACGCGGTCGATCGACATCTGGATGCCAGGGCGACTCAGCCGGCACTGATAGCAGTCTCTACCGAAACCGGTCATGAGCAGGTGTACAGCTTTGCCGAGCTGCACCTGGAGGTGCAGCGCATGGCCGCGGCCATGCAGTCCCTGGGCGTGAAGAAGGGGGACAGAGTCCTGATCTACATGCCCATGGTGGCCGAGGCTGCTTTTGCCATGCTTGCGTGCGTGCGTATTGGCGCAATCCATTGCGTGGTGTTCGGCGGCTTTGCCTCCGGTGCCCTGGCTTCACGCATCGAGGACGCATCGCCCTGTCTGGTGGTCAGCGCGGACGCCGGATCGCGGGGTGGCAAGGTGGTGGCCTACAAGCCGCTGCTCGATGAGGCGATTCGCCTGTCCAGCCATAAGCCGGCTGCGCTGTTGCTGGTGGATCGGCAACTGGCACCGATGGAGCTGGAAGAAGGCCGCGACCACTTGTGGTCGGAAATGCGTGCGCAGCACATGGACGCCCTCGTGCCCTGTGAATGGGTCGATGCAACGCACCCCAGCTATACGCTGTACACCAGCGGCACCACGGGCAAGCCAAAGGGCGTGCAGCGCGATACGGGTGGCTATGCAGTCGCACTGGCGGCCAGCATGCGACACATCTTCTGCGGCAATGCCGGCGAGACCTATTTCGCCACCAGTGACATCGGCTGGGTGGTAGGACACAGCTACATCATCTATGGCCCGTTGATCGCGGGCATGGCCACCATCATGTACGAGGGCCTGCCGACGCGGCCCGATGGCGGCGTATGGTGGAGCCTGGTCGAAAAATACAAGGTGAGCGTGATGTTCAGCGCGCCGACGGCAATCCGGGTGCTCAAGAAACAGGACCCGGCCCTGCTCTCGAAATACGACCTGTCATCGCTGCGGGCGCTGTATCTGGCTGGTGAGCCATTGGACGAACCCACTGCGCAGTGGATTTCTGGCAGCCTGGGAAAACCGGTGATCGACAACTACTGGCAAACTGAAACCGGCTGGCCCATTCTGGGTCTTGCCAATGGCGTCGAGCAGGCCACAAGCAAATTTGGCAGCCCAGGACAGGCCATCTATGGCTACCAGGTCAAGCTGATCGACGAGAGCAGTGGCGAAGAACTGACGGGCGCTGGTAGAAAGGGCGTTGTCGCGATCGAAGGCCCGTTGCCACCGGGCTGCATGCAAACAATCTGGGGAGACGACGAGCGCTTTGTCAGCACCTACTGGAAAAGCATTCCCGGCAAGATGGTGTACAGCACCTTTGACTGGGGCATTCGCGATGAGGACGGGTATTACTTCATATTGGGCCGGACCGACGACGTGATCAATGTTGCGGGCCACAGACTTGGCACGCGCGAGATCGAAGAAAGCATCTCGGCGCATCCGAACATCTCCGAAGTTGCCGTGGTTGGCATTGCTGATGCGCTCAAGGGCCAGGTGGCCATGGCATTTGCGATCGTGAAGGACGCGAACAGCCTGGCGGACGATGCCGCCCGATTGAAGCTGGAGGGCGAGATCATGCGCCTGGTCGACAAGGATCTGGGCGCGGTCGCCCGACCGTCGCGCGTGCAGTTCGTGACCTTGTTGCCCAAGACGCGCAGCGGCAAGTTGCTGCGCCGCGCCATCGTCGCGGTGTGCGAGGGCCGCGATCCAGGTGACCTCACTACTATGGAAGACCCGGCTGCGTTGCAGCAGATCAGGGACCTGGTCAGTCACTAGGCGGTCATGTGCCGCACAAGCGGCAGCGCGACAAAAGCTGGTTGGTACTGACAGTTGCGGCACAGGCACATGTGCGCACGCGACAACAGTGTCAGTGCAACGCGACGCCATGGCTGGCCGAGCGATCAGGCATCGGTGGCACAATCAACAGGTCAGCAGGCCCTTCCCAAGCCACAGTCGCATCCGCCATCCGGTCCAGCCGTGCCGCGGAAGGTTAGTCCACAGATCAGACCGACAAATGTTTCCCTAAGGGAAATGGAGTTAAGCGAACCATGAGTCAGAACCCAGCCGGTGCGTCCGCGCCGCCCTCGATCTACCACGCATACCAATCCAATACCTATCTGTTCGGTGGCAATGCGCCTTACGTCGAAGAGATGTACGAGAACTACCTGGCCAATCCGGGCAGTGTTCCCGATTCCTGGCGAGACTATTTCGATGCGTTGCAGCATGTGCCGGCGGTAGACGGCAGCAACACCAAGGACGTCGCACACCTGCCGGTCGTCAACGCGTTTGCACAGCGCGCCAAGATGGGCGGCACCAAGGTGGTGTTTGGCTCCAGCGACCAGGAAATGGGTCGCAAGCGGGTTGCCGTACAGCAGTTGATTGCCGCGTATCGCAATGTCGGCGCACGCTGGGCAGACCTGGACCCGCTCAAGCGGCGCGAGCGCGACAAGATTCCGGAGCTCGAACTCTCTTTCTACGAGTTCTCCGATTCGGATCAGGAGATCGTGTTCAACATCAGCAACACGTTCTTTGGCAAGGAGACGATGAACCTGCGCGAATTGCGCAATGCCTTGTTCGAGACCTATTGCGGCAGCATCGGCGCCGAATACATGTACCTGACCGACCAGGCGCAAAAACGCTGGTGGCAACAAAAGCTCGAGTCAATCCGGTCCAAACCCAATTTTGACGCTGCCAAGAAGCGCCATATTCTGGACCGGCTTACGGCCGCGGAAGGACTTGAGCGCTTCCTGCACACCAAGTATGTTGGTCAGAAGCGCTTTTCGCTCGAAGGCGGCGAGAGCTTCATCAACGCGATGGATGAATTGATCCAGCGCGGCGGCGTGGTCGGCATACAAGAGATCGTGATCGGCATGGCACACCGTGGGCGGCTGAATGTTCTGGTCAACTCGCTGGGCAAGTTGCCCGCCATGCTGTTTGCCGAATTCGACCATACGGCGCCCGAAGATCTGGCCAGTGGCGATGTGAAGTACCACCAGGGCTTCAGCTCGGATGTGTCGACGCCAGGCGGCCCGGTGCACCTGACGCTGGCCTTCAATCCCTCACATCTGGAAATCGTCAATCCGGTCGTCGAAGGTTCGGTACGCGCGCGCATGGACCGTCGCGCCGACCCGCTGGGCAAGCAGGTCTTGCCGGTGCTGGTGCACGGTGACGCTGCCTTTGCCGGACAGGGTGTCGTGATGGAGACATTGGCACTGGCGCAAACCCGTGGCTATTCGACCGGCGGCACGGTGCATATCGTGATCAACAACCAGATCGGATTCACCACCAGTGATCCGCGCGACAGCCGTTCGACCCTGTATTGCTCGGACGTGGTCAAGATGATTGACGCGCCAGTCATGCACGTCAACGGTGACGATCCCGAGGCGGTCGTGCTGGCCACCCAAATGGCACTGGACTACCGCATGGAGTTCAGCAAGGACGTGGTGGTGGACATCATCTGCTTTCGCAAGCTGGGCCACAACGAGCAGGACACGCCTGCACTGACGCAGCCGCTGATGTACCGCAAGATTGCACAGCACCCGGGAACGCGCAAGCTCTATGCCGACAAGCTGGCTGTGCAGGGCTTTGAACCCACGCTGGGCGACGAGATGGTCAAGGCCACGCGCGCCGCGCTGGAGGCTGGCAAGAACACCTTCGATCCTGTACTGACCAATTTCAAGAGCAAGTACGCGGTCGACTGGATGCCCTTTCTGAACAAGAAATGGACCGATGCCGGGGATACCGCAATTCCATTGACAGAGTGGACGCGGCTGGCCGAGCGCATCACGACCATTCCGCCAACAGTGGCTGCGCACCAGTTGGTGAAGAAGGTCTATGCCGACCGCGCTGCGATGGGCCGGGGCGAAATCCCGGTCGATTGGGGCATGGGCGAACACATGGCCTTCGCCTCCCTGGTGGCCAGCGGGTATCCGGTGCGCCTGAGTGGCGAAGATTGCGGTCGTGGCACCTTTACCCACCGGCATGCGGTCATCCATGACCAGAATCGCGAAAAATTTGATGAGGGTACCTACACTCCGCTGCAAAACGTGGCCGAGGGCCAGGCACCGTTTGTCGTCATCGACTCGATCCTGTCCGAAGAGGCGGTGCTGGCGTTCGAGTACGGCTATGCATCCAACGACCCGAACACGCTGGTGATCTGGGAGGCTCAATTCGGCGATTTCGTCAACGGTGCGCAGGTGGTGATCGACCAGTTCATCGCATCGGGCGAGGTCAAGTGGGGCCGGGTCAATGGCATCACGCTCATGCTGCCGCATGGTTATGAAGGGCAGGGGCCCGAGCACAGTTCGGCGCGCCTGGAGCGCTTCATGCAACTCAGTGCCGACGCCAACATGCAGGTCGTGCAGCCGACTTCGGCGAGCCAGATCTTTCACATATTGCGGCGCCAGATGGTGCGCAATCTGCGCAAGCCGCTGATCATCATGACGCCAAAGTCCCTGCTCAGGGCCAAGGACGCCGCCTCGCCATTGGCCGAGTTCACGGATGGCAGTTTCCAGACCGTGATTGCGGACCGGGGCCAGCTCAAGGCTAACAAGGTCAAGCGTGTCATTGCCTGTAGTGGCAAGGTGTATTACGACCTGGTGCGCCATCGGGAGGAGCGTGGCAGCGAAGACGCGGCCGTGATACGGGTGGAGCAACTCTATCCATTCCCGCACAAGGCCTTTGCGGCCGAATTGCGCAAGTATCCGAACGCCACCGAGATCGTATGGTGCCAGGATGAACCACAGAACCAGGGTGCCTGGTTCTTCGTGCAGCATTACATCCACGAGAACATGCAGGAGGGCCAAAAGCTGGGCTATTCGGGACGCGCATCGTCAGCGTCGCCGGCGGCTGGCTACTCGCATCTGCACCAGAAGCAGCAAAAGGCGCTGGTCGAGGGTGCGTTTTCCAAGCTTAAGGGATTTGTCCTCTCCAAGTGAGGCAAGCCCGTCGTCAATAGTGTTGCACTGAAGTTTGTTGAAAGATTGTTATGGCCATCGTTGAAGTCAAGGTACCCCAGTTGTCGGAATCGGTTGCTGAAGCAACCCTGATGCAATGGAAGAAAAAAGTCGGTGATGCGATTGCAGTCGACGAAATACTGATCGAAATCGAAACCGACAAGGTGGTGCTGGAAGTTCCGGCGCCGTCCGCCGGCGTGTTGTCAGAACTGGTGGCGCCAGATGGAGCCACGGTGACCGCCGAGCAGGTCATTGCGCGCATTGACACCAGTGGCGGTGTCGCCAGCGGCGCGAAGAAAACAGAGGAAAGCAAGCCGGCTTTGGAGCCAAAGGCGGCGGCCGAGCCAACCAAGGCCGCCAAACCGGCCGAGAAGTCTGCGTCTGCTGAAAGTGACGGCGCTCAGGCAAAGATCGCCATGCCTGCGGCCCAGAAGATGATGGCTGACCAGCATATCGATCCCAATACGGTGACCGGTACCGGCAAGGACGGCCGCATCACCAAGGGCGACGTCACAGCAGCCATGGCCAAGGGCCCGGCCGAAGCAGCAGCTGCACCAGCCAGCGCCAAGCCGGCCGCGAGTGCACCGCCACCCTTGCCGCAGGTGGCAACGGGCAAGCTTGAATTGGGCGACCGGCCAGAGCAGCGCGTTCCGATGAGCCGGCTGCGCGCGCGTGTCGCCGAGCGTCTATTGCAATCGCAATCGTCCGCGGCCATCCTGACGACATTCAATGAGGTCAACATGGCGCCAGTGATGGAAATGCGCAAGCGCTTCCAGGAGAAGTTCGAGAAGGAGCACGGCGTCAAGATCGGATTCATGAGCTTCTTCGTGAAGGCGGCGGTGCATGCGCTCAAGAAGTATCCGGTGCTCAATGCATCGGTGGACGGCAACGACATCGTCTACCACGGCTTCTTCGACATCGGTATTGCGGTCGGGTCGCCGCGTGGATTGGTCGTTCCAATCCTGCGCAACGCAGATCAGATGAGTTTTTCCGAGATCGAGAAGAAGATTTCCGAATACGGCACCAAGGCGCGCGATGGCAAGTTGGGCATTGAAGAGATGACTGGCGGCACCTTCTCAATTTCCAATGGCGGCGTCTTCGGCTCCATGTTGTCCACGCCCATCATCAATCCGCCACAGTCGGCCATCCTGGGTGTGCATGCGACCAAGGAAAGAGCCGTGGTCGAGAACGGCGCGGTCGTGGTGCGTCCGATCAACTACCTGGCCATGAGCTATGACCACCGGATCATCGACGGGCGTGAAGCCGTGCTCGGCCTGGTTGCAATGAAGGAAGCGCTGGAAGATCCGGCCCGTTTGTTGTTCGATATCTAAGGCTGCCATGTCCCAAGAATTTGACGTCGTTGTCATCGGGGCTGGTCCTGGTGGCTATATTGCGGCCATTCGTGCCGCGCAGTTGGGCCTCAAGGTCGCTTGTGTCGACGAATGGAAGAGCGCCGATGGCGGTCCGGCGCCCGGCGGGACCTGCACCAACGTCGGATGCATACCGTCCAAGGCCCTGCTGCAATCGTCCGAACACTATGAGCATGCATCGCTGCATTTTGCAGACCACGGCATAGCAGTAAAGGGTCTGACGCTGGACATTGCCAAGATGATCGGCCGCAAGGACACGGTCGTGCAGCAGAACAACGATGGCATCCTGTATCTTTTAAAAAAAAACAAGGTGAGCTTTTTTCATGGCCGAGGGTCTTTCACCGGAGCCGCCGATGGCAAATACCAGATAGCAGTCGCGGGAAGCAAGAAGGAGACTCTGACGGCCGAGCATGTGATTGTGGCAACCGGATCGACGGCGCGGCCCCTGCCCGGCGTTGCATTTGACGAAGACCGGATACTGTCCAACGATGGCGCGTTGCGTATTGGCGAAGTGCCGCGCAAGCTGGGTCTGATCGGCGCCGGTGTGATCGGCCTGGAGATGGGTTCGGTCTGGCGGCGTCTGGGGGCGGAAGTGACCATCCTGGAAGGTCTGCCAGCCTTTCTGGGTGCGGTAGACCAGCAGATTGCCAAGGAAGCGCACAAGATATTCGTCAAGCAAGGCCTGACGATCGAACTGGGCGTCAAGGTCGGTGAGGTCAAGGCGACCAAAAAGGGTGTCACGATCGCTTATTCGGATGCCAAGGGCGCGCAGCACAAGCTGTCGGTCGACCGGCTGATCGTGTCGATCGGCCGGGTCGCCAATACCGAGGGTCTGGCTGCGGATGCCGTCGGGCTGGTGCTGGACGAGCGTGGCGCGATCACGGTCGACGGAGATTGCAAGACCAATCTGCCCAATGTCTGGGCTGTTGGCGACGTGGTGCGTGGCCCGATGCTGGCGCACAAGGCCGAGGAGGAGGGCGTGGCGGTTGCCGAGCGCATTGCCGGCCAGCATGGCCATGTCGACTACAACATTATTCCCTGGGTGATCTACACCAGCCCCGAAATTGCATGGGTCGGCCAGACCGAACAGCAGCTCAAGGAGGCGGGCAAGGCCTTTCGCAGCGGCAGCTTTCCGTTTCTGGCCAATGGCAGGGCGCGCGCCCTAGGAGACACGACAGGCATGGTAAAGATGCTGGCAGACGAGAAAACCGACGAAATCCTGGGCGTTCACATCATTGGCCCGATGGCCAGCGAACTGATTGCCGAGTGCGTCGTCGCGATGGCATTTCGGGCCAGCAGCGAGGACATTGCGCGTATCTGCCACGCCCATCCGTCGCTCAGCGAGGCGACCAAGGAGGCGGCGCTGGCAGTCGACAAGCGGACGCTGAACTTCTGAGCGCCGACTCGCGCTTGCACTGCATCGGCATTTAGCTGCGCCCGGGATGACGGACGTTCAGGAAGTCTATGTGCGGGAACTCGCGGCGCGCGGATACCAAAGTGATCCGGGGCAACTGGCAGTTATCGACGAGTTGGAGCGCTGCGCGTCCGATTGGTCAGCCTACCTCGCGCAGCGATCGAGCCGTCTCAAAAAGCTGATCAACCGCCCTGAGATTCCGCGCGGCGTGTATATGCACGGCGGCGTGGGACGTGGCAAAAGCTTCCTGATGGATTGCTTTTACAGCGCTGTTGCCGTCAAGCGCAAGACGCGTCTTCATTTTCACGAGTTCATGCGCGAGGTACACCGGCAACTGGCCAGTTTGCAGGGCACGGTTGATCCGCTGGACGAACTGGCTCGGCAGATGGCGCGAAGGTACCGGCTGATCTGTTTTGACGAGTTTCATGTGGCCGACATCACCGATGCCATGATCCTGCATCGCTTGCTCACGGCACTATTTGCACAAGGCGTGGGCTTTGTCACCACTTCGAACTTTCGTCCGGACGATTTGTATCCCAACGGTCTGCACCGCAATCGGATCCTGCCTGCCATTGCCCTGCTCAATGAAAAGTTGGCCGTGGTTCCGATTGGGGACGGAACCGATTACCGCCTGCGTGCGCTGGAGGATGTCAAGTTCTACCATGTGCCAAACGGCGCAGAAGCCGACGCCGAGATGAAGCAAGCTTTCGACCGATTGGCCGAGTCCCACGACGAAGACCCGGTGCTGCACATCGAAGCGCGCCATATCCAGGCCCGGCGCCGCGCCGGTGGCGTGGTGTGGTTTGACTTCAAGGTGCTGTGCGGCGGTCCGCGCTCACAGAATGACTACCTGGAAATCGCGACCCAGTTCCACACAGTACTGCTCAGCGACGTGCCGGAAATGCCGCTGCGCATGGCATCCGAAGCGCGCCGTTTCACCTGGCTGGTGGATGTCTTGTACGACCGCCGGGTCAAACTGATTCTGTCGGCGGCGGTGGAGCCGCAATTGCTCTATGTCGAAGGCCCGTTGGCGCATGAATTTGTGCGGACCGTGTCGCGCCTGCGCGAGATGCAGACCCGTGCCTTCATGGCGCAGGAGCGCCGGATGGTCGATACTTCGCTGACATGAAACTTCCTGCCCTGATCGTATGCCTGCTGCTGCTATCCGCGCCATTGGCGGCTCAGACCGACGCGGAGCAGATTCTGACTTTGCGTGAGTTCGAGCAGCGCGCGTGGATTGCCAGCGCCCGACGCCAGTATCAGGAGGAGTTCATGACCCAGGAGATCGCCTGCTACCAGCGATTCGCGGTCAATGACTGCCTGTCGGACAGCCGCAGGAGGCAGCGCGAAATACTGGCTGATCTGCGCAGAAAAGAGATTCTGATCAATGACGCGCAGCGTAAACGCCGTGCCGCACAGCAACTGTTGCGCACGGACGAGCGTCTGGAGCATGGCCCCTGAGGGCAGCCTTGCGCTCAGTCCTCCAAAGGCTCCAGCTTGATGACAACCAGCGACAGGTTGTCTCCACCACCCATCGCGCGACCGCGCGCCGTATCGACCAGGAACTCGGCTGCCTCACGGGCGGGAAGTCGGTTCAGCACCTCCGCCATTTCATCGTCCTTGAAATAGTGCCAGACGCCATCGCTGCAGGCCACCAGGCTGTCACCTGAACGCAGGCGGGGTATGAAGTGAATGTCAACCGGTGGATCGGTTTCCGTTCCCAGACAACCCATCAAGATATTGGATTGCGGGTGCACATTGGCCTGTTCTTCAGTGATCTCGCCACGCTTGACCAGCATCTGCACATAGGAATGGTCAGTGGTCCTGCGCATCAATTTACCTGCATGAAAATGGTAGATCCGTGAATCGCCCGAATGGGCCCAGTGGCAGTCGCCACCGGCGTTGATCAGGAATGCAGCCGCCGTACTATGAGGTTCTTCCTCGGCCGAAATTGCGGTGAGCTTGATCACGACATGGGCCTCACGCGCGACCTGCATCAGCATGGCCGCGGCGTCATCCGTAGCCGGGGCATAGCGCTCGAACAGTTGGCGCGCTGTCATGATGACCTGGTCCGACGCCTTGCGACCGCCGCTGCGGCCTCCCATTCCATCGGCGACGATTCCCAGCACGCAGCCATTGGCACGAGGATGAATCAGCAGGTCGACCCTGTCTTGCTGGTAATCGCGGTCACCCTTGTGGATGCCAGTGGCTGCTGTCAGTCGGTAACCATTGGTCATTTTGTCGGGATTGAAGGCGTTGAATGATGGGAAAAGCGAGACAATGGCGGTGGCCATCCGGCGGACACTGCACATCATTGCAATGTGTTGGAGTCGCCGATTCTAGACCCATGCCGTGGATGTAAACCTTCATTCTCCAGAACGCCGATTGATCGAACTGTCGATGGAACACGCCGATCTGGATGCCCTGATCGACCGCGCGTCGCAGGTTTCGCCGCTCGACGAACTGTCGATCCGACGACTCAAGAAGCGGCGTCTCGCATTGCGCGACGAAATGCAGCGCATCCGCAACCAGCTATTGCCAATCGGACCAGCCTGAGGATGGATCTGCCGGAACTGGTTGAAGAGGCATTTGCGCCGGGTGGCGTGCTGTCGCGAACGGTGCAGCAGTTCCGCCCGCGCTCGGGACAGGTCGAGATGGCGCGCGCAATTGCCCAGACCATGAACAGCGGCGGGGCGCTGGTCGTCGAAGCCGGAACCGGCGTCGGGAAAACCTACTCTTACCTGGTTCCCGCCCTGCTCAGCGGAATGCGAGTCCTGTTGTCAACTGCGACCAAGACCTTGCAGGACCAGCTCTTCGGCCGCGACCTTCCACAGTTGGTCAAAGCCTTGGGTCTGCCGGTACGCACGGCGTTGCTCAAGGGACGCGCCAGTTATCTTTGCTTGCATCGCATGGAACTGGCTCGCCAGGACGCGGCGCTCAGCGACCGGGTCTTGGCTCGCAGCCTGGCCAAAATTGAGCAGTGGTCGCATGGCACGCGCAGCGGAGACCTGGCGGAGCTTGCCGGTCTGGACGAGCGTTCACCAATTCTGCCCCTGGTCACTTCCACCCGCGACAACTGCCTGGGTACGCCCTGTCCGCAGTTTCGCGCCTGCCATGTCAATCAGGCGCGTCGCGAAGCCTTGGCCGCGGATGTTGTGGTGATCAACCACCATCTGTTTTTTGCAGATCTGACCGTGCGAGAGTCGGGAATGGCAGAACTACTGCCGACGGTGCAGACCGTAGTCTTCGACGAGGCGCACCAACTCAATGAAACCGGTCTGCAGTTTTTGGGTCGCCAGTTGTCGACCGGCCAGGTGATCGATTGTGCGCACGACCTGTTGGCTGCCGGCCTTGCGCAGGCGCGTGGCCTGGGGGATTGGCAATTGCACGCTGCCACGCTGGATCGCGCTGCCCGAGACCTTCGCATGCTGGTTGGTCGAATGCCCGCCGGCACTCGTCTGCGCTGGGCCAACGAGGCCCCGGACCAGATTTCCGTGCAGGCATGGCTGGAGGCGCTGCAAATACTGCAGACGGCTTGTGTGCACGCAAGCCAGGCGCTGGAGCCGGTAGTGGAACTGGGCCCCGATTTCGAACGCCTGAGCGAGCGACTCGGCAAGATCCAGAGCCATGCCGAGAGTTTCTTGCAAGCGCGAGATCCCGCCACTGTACGCTGGCTCGATGTTGGTGCTCAGCTGCGCATGATCGAGTCGCCGCTGGACATTGCGGAAGCCGTGAAGGCAAAGTTGCTCAAGTCCGATTCGGCCGAGACGGACCGGCGGTCCTGGATTTTCACGTCCGCTACGCTGGGCGACGAGCCAAGCTTGCGCTGGTTCACCGAACCATGCGGGCTGGGCGAGGCCAGGATACTGCGGGTACAAAGTCCATTCGACTACGAACGTCAGGCAGCCGTTTTTGTCCCGCGCGGCCTTGTGAAACCGTCAGACCCGAACCACAGTTTGCAGGTGGCTGAACTGGTGGCGCGATTGGCGGCAACCTTGGGTGGTCGTACCCTGGTCCTGACCACGACCCTGCGCGCATTGCGTGCGATCAGCGACGACCTGCAGCGACGATTTCAGAACTCCGGCGCAATCGAAGTTCTGGTGCAGGGTCAGGGCCCCAAGCGTGAATTGATGGACCGCCTGCGCAACGCTGTGGATGCCGGCGGCCCCGGTTGTGTGCTGGTTGCGTCGGCCTCGTTCTGGGAAGGGATCGACATACCGGGCGATGCGCTTCAAATGGTCGTGATCGACAAATTGCCGTTTCCGCCGCCCCATGATCCACTGGTGGAAGCGCGTGCCGGCCGGCTGGAGGCCATGGGCCGCAGCGCGTTCAACGACTACTACATACCGGAGGCTGCCGTAGCGCTCAAGCAAGGGGCGGGCCGCTTGGTGCGACGTGAAAGCGACCGCGGCGTATTGCTGCTGTGCGATTCACGGCTCACCAGCATGGGCTATGGCCGTCGGCTATTGGCGGCATTGCCTCCGATGCGCATGATCGCCAACGAGTCGGAACTGGTGGAGCTCCTGCAGGAGTTCACCAGAACTTCCACCACGGCTGGTCAGCGCGCCTGAAGCCATTGCTGATATAGCGGCTGTTGGGGTAGTTGGCCAACAGAACCCGCTTGGAATCCTCCTGCAGCTGGGCCATACCCAGCGCCTCGTATGACTTGACCATGATGTACAGGGCCTCCTCAAGCGCCGGCACGTCACGGTAATCGGCCAATGCGGATTGCGCACGATTGACCGCAGCGAGGTAGGCGCCACGCTGGTAGTAGTAGCGGGCAACATGAATTTCATACTGGGCCAATGAATTGACGATGTAGGTCATGCGCAGCCGCGCATCCGGTGTGTATTTGGAATCGGGAAACCGGATCGACAGTTCCTTGAAGGCCTCGAACGATTCCTTGGCGGCCTTCTGGTCGCGCTCGGACAGATCCTGGCGGGTCAGGAAGGAAAGCATGCCAAGGTCGTCGTTGAAATTGACGATTCCTTTGAGATACAAGGCATAGTCGATCGCCGGGCTGGCCGGATGCAACTTCATGAAGCGTTCGATCGTGGACAGCGCCTGCGCCGGCTCGGCAGCGCGATAGTGCGCATAAGCCTTGTCCAGTTGGGCCTGCTGTGCCAATGGTGTGCCGGCAGCCCTGCCTTCGAGCTTCTCCAGCAACAAGGTGGCCTTGTCATAGGAGCCGGCGTTCATTTCGTCCTTGGCCTCCGCATACAGGCGGTTCGGACTCCAGTTGGCCGTCTTGTCATCGTTGGTCGACGCGCAGCCTGCGACGCCTGCTGCAATTGCGGCCATCAGCGCCAGACGGACCATCGATAATTGGACTTGCAGCATGAGGAAAACCTTGGTAGAAAAAAGCCGTTCAATTATATCGGTCACACCGGACGCAGCGGACCAGGACGACCCGGCAGATGCGGCCGTCGACATTGAACTTCGCCAATGGCAGGTTGTTGCTATCCACCACCGCGAACGGCTGGACAAAGTGCTTGCAGCGCACATCGGAGAGTTCTCCCGCAACTATCTGCGCCAGCTGGTGGAGCAGGGCGCCGTACTGCGCAACGGGCATCCGGTCCTCAAGCCGTCGGCGCGGCTGGTTGCGGGCGACAGTATGGAAGTGGCTTTGCGCCCGACGCCCCAGAGCCAGGCTTTCAAGGCAGAGGCGATGGAGCTGGATGTGGTGTTTGCCGATGCCCATTTGCTGGTGGTTCGCAAACCCGCCGGACTGGTGGTGCATCCGGCGCCTGGCAACTGGAGCGGCACCCTGCTCAACGGCCTTCTGGCTTGGGACCCGCGCCAGGCCGATCTGCCGCGAGCCGGCATTGTGCACCGACTGGACAAGGACACCAGTGGATTGATGCTGGTGGCGCGTACCCGAAGCTGCATGGACGCGCTGGTGCGCATGATTTCACAGCGCAGTGTGCAGCGCCAGTATCTTGCGCTGTGCCACGGACGCTGGACGGGTATTTCACCGCGCGATGTCGAGGCAGCCATTGGCCGAGACCCAGCTAACCGTCTGCGCATGGCGGTGCTGGAATCAGGACGCCCAGGCGCCAAAGATGCGCGGACAACGATCGAGCTGCTCGACAACGCAGCCGCTGCCTGTTTGTTACGCTGTAGCCTGCATACCGGGCGAACACATCAGATTCGGGTGCATATGGCATCGATCGGTCATTGCCTTGTAGGTGACACCACGTATGGCGCGACCGCTGGCGCAGACATCGGGCGCCAGGCGCTGCATGCCTTTCGCCTGGCGCTGGCGCATCCGGTTGATGCAACGCCGCTGGAGTTCGTTGCACCGCTGCCTGCCGACATGATTGCGGCGTTGGCTGTAAGGGGCCTGCGTTACAATCCAAGCTGACAGCCCGCCAAAACGCTAGAGCGTGTAGCCCGCTGTTTCACGCGCCGCAGACGTTCGATCTGCCTGTTGCGTCCCCGTTTGAACGACTTCGCCCTGCGCCATGATGGCGCCAATTCCGGAATCCCTTGACGATGAATACCGCTCAGGCAAAGCGCGTACTGGAAACTGCCCTGATCTGTTCGCAACAAGCGCTGCAGGTGCGGGAGATGCGCGCCTTGTTCGACGACTCCCTGGCTGCCGACACAATCAAGCAATTGCTGCAGGAACTGCAACTGGACTGGACCCAGCGCGGTGTCGAACTGGTGAATGTCGCAAGCGGATGGCGCTTTCAAAGCCGACCCGACATGCGTGAGTTTCTCGATCGACTGCATCCGGAAAAGCCGCCGCGCTACACCCGCGCCACACTGGAGACACTGGCCATCATTGCCTACCGACAGCCAGTGACCCGAGGCGACATGGAAGACATCCGGGGCGTGACGATCAATTCCCTGATCATCAAGCAACTCGAGGACCGCAACTGGATCGAGGTGATCGGCCATCGCGAGGCGCCTGGACGACCGGCCCTTTTTGCCACCACACGCCAGTTTCTGGATGATCTGGGTTTGGCTTCGCTGGATCAGCTCCCCTTGCTGGACCGGGAGGCGAAAGGCAGTGACATGTTCGACGCGCTGGGACAAGAAGTCAGCGATGCATCAGCGCCTGATGGCCAGCCAGATCAGGCCACAGCCTCAGGCGATGAACCTTCACAAAGTGATGGCGTTGATGACGCCAAAAAAATGAAGGCAGGCGGTCCGGTGCCTTTGTCCGAGCCAGAAGTCTCAATGGTGGAACCAGATAATGAATGAATCCGAACAGGATGGCGACGCAATTCCGGTCGCTCCAAAAACCGACGAGGATCTGAATCCGAGTGAATCGACGTCAACGCCAGACGGCGTGGGTCCAATACAGACCCGTGTGACGAATTGCGAGGCGCCGAACGAATCGGCGACAACGACTGCCCAATCCGCCCCCAAGGCGGCCGGCCCCGCGCAAGGCATGTTGCGCTTTCAGGACATTGTGTCCGGCCAGTTCGATGCAGACGAGGAAGACCAGGAGCTGGTCCTGCCCAAACGTGTGCTGGCGCCCATGCCAGAGACGCCCAAACTGCACAAGGTGTTGGCGCAGTCGGGCATGGGTTCGCGGCTGGAGATGGAACAGCTGATCATGGAGGGGCGGATCACCGTCAACAACGAGCCGGCCCATATTGGTCAGCGGATCCAGTATGGCGACCATGTGAAGGTCAATGGCAAGCCAATCCGGGTGCGCATCGATCCGCCAGCCCCGCGGGTGATCGCCTACCACAAGCCCGCTGGCGAATTGGTGACCCATGACGATCCGCAAAATCGCCCGACTGTCTTCCGGCGCCTGCCCAAGCTGCAACAGGGCAAATGGCAATCTGTCGGCCGTCTGGACCTGAACACCGAGGGCCTGTTGCTGTTCACCAGTTCCGGCGATCTGGCCAACAACCTGATGCACCCGCGTTTCGGTCTGGAGCGTGAATACGCCGTGCGGGTTCTGGGCGCACTCAGCAACGAGGAGAAGAAGCGCTTGCTGGACGGTGTGCGACTGGACGATGGTCAGGCTCAGTTCGGAGCAATCGAGGACGGTGGAGGCGAGGGCGCCAATTGCTGGTATCGGGTGACGATTTCCGAAGGCCGCAATCGCGAAGTGCGGCGCATGTTCGAGGCGGTGGGCCATGCGGTCAGCCGCTTGATCCGTATCCGCTATGGCGCAATGATGTTGCCCCGCGGACTCAAGCGCAGTGCCTGGATGGAGCTCGATGATGGTGATATCCAGGCTCTGCACCGCGCCGCATCACGTGGTGCAGGGGCAGCAGAGGCGGGGCGCGCGGGGCCGAACAGCCCCACTGGTGAAGCGGGCAGCGGCAACCGCAAGCGACGGCGCTCCGGTCGCTCGGGCAACCAGGGGCGAGCCGACGGACCACGTGATCCATTGCGTGCCCAGGGACAGGCGCCAGCTGGAAACAACAATGCAGGCGGTCGCAATCGCAATCGCAGCAACCCTGCGCACGATGACGGTGGCGAACGCGCCGATCGCCGGGCTGCCGAATCCCAGCCTGATCCGATGAAAACAGCATTTGGCTACATTGGTGCCGATAGTTTCACGCGCCAGCGCCAGGGGCAAGGCCAGGGGCGAGGGCCTGGT
>JBBKVW010000483.1:0-2539 GCA_037968655.1 Burkholderiaceae bacterium | reverse complement strand
ATGCGGCGCCGCCGGGCGCCACCGCCACCAGGGCCGCTGTCGCATCCGCAGGGGGTCTTGCGGCAGGCACCATAGTTAATGGCCGCACGCGCGTGCCTGCCAGCGGATTCACTCTGTCGTCCGGCAACACCTCGCTGTTCGGCAAGGTGAGCGTCCTGCCCGACACGGTGGACACCACCCGCGTGGGCGTTGGCACGGACCGTATCACTATCGTCGATACCGGTCCCGCCGAGAAGATCGACACCGCCACTGGCAGCGTCGACAAGGTCAAACTGGTGCAGACGGCCGAGCGCCCGGCGCAACTGAGCGTAGAGGCACCGCCCGCCGTCAAGGACGTGGTGGGCGCCAGCCTGATCGGCGCCACCTACAACACCGTCACGGTGGCCGAGCGCTTCACGCTGCCGGCCTCGGTGGTCTCGAGCAATACGGCGGCCAAGGGCAAGAACGATTTCGTCGTCAACGGCCTGAACGCGCTCAAGGACAGCGGGCTGGTGGTGGACGATCTGCAGGTGTTCGGCTACCTGTTGCCCGGCAGCCAGGGGCCGGTAAAGATCACCGCGGCCGACCTGCTCAAGCCGGGCAGCACCATCGTGGACCCGGACGCCGCCGAGATCGGCACCGACCTGCACGAGGCGGTGTACTTTCGCCGTGGCATCGACGCCATCGACAACACGATCCGCTTCCTGCGCGGCATGGAGTTGCGCGCCGAGGACTACCGGCGCCTGCAAGGCGATGCCAGGGTGGCGCGCGAACGCATCCTGGCTGCCAGCGCGCGGATCCAGGACCTGCTCAATCAGCTGGCATTGACGCTGGCCGAGGTACGGCACGACCTGTCGGTGGCACGCGCGCTGCGCGCCGAGGAGCAGACCCGCGTCCAGGCGCTGGTTGCGCGGCGCAAGGCCATCCTGGCCGAGCAGGTGCCCTATCTCGTGTTCCGGCGCCCGCGCTTGACGCTGACGCTGCAGGACGTGCCGCTGCTGGCGGCGCAGCCGGCCGATGTGGCCGACCCGGTACCGGCCTGCCGGGCCGAATCCCACGACACGCCGCCCGAGTTGATGGCCATGGTGCAGACGCTGCGCGACCTGCCGGTACGCTGGCTCAGGCCGATCTCGCGGGTGTTCGTCAAGCTCGACAGCGTGGCCGACCTGCAAAAGGTCGTACAACAGTCAAGCCTGCGCATGCAGGCGCAGCGCAGCGCGCCGGTCGAGGTCGTGCAGGGACGCGACTCCATGACAGGAACACTGCTGCAAAGCGTTTTTGCGCGGCAGGATCGTCGGCTGCAGGAGACCCGTGACAGGTCCGGACTGGAACTGGCACAGCTCGACGTATCGAGCTGGAAGCAGGCGATCGAGCCGGTGCAGCGTATTGCGACCATCCGCGACATCCTGCAGGCCGGCAGCTACCGGCGCGAGGTCACGCTGGCGGCCTCCGGCCTGCTCGACGACGTGGCCGGCGTCGCGAGCTGCCTGCATGCCGCGCTGTGTGCCGTGCCGCCGGCAACCCGGCTGCGCTGGGCCGAGCTGTTCTCGCAGCTCGACGAGGCCACCTCCTTGCGCCAGCTCACCGTCATGCCCGGCTTTGGCGACGAACGCCTGGGCGTGGACTTCATCGCGTGGCGCCAGATGCAGCGCATGGCCGATTGGCTTTTCACCCAGGTGATCGACGAGGCTGCGGCGCAGCAGGCGATCAACGACCTGGTGCGGGTCTGTGTGCTGCTGGCCTCGCATGCTCCGGTCAGGCGCATCCTGAGCGCGCGCATCCGCCGTCCGGTCCCGGCCGTCATCGGCGCGCGGCTGGAGATTGCACTGGACCCGCGCGTGGTGCGCATCGGCATGCAGGTGCTGGTGCATGCACCCGCCGCGCAGGGCATTCTGGCGCGCGCCGTGGTGGAGGATCTGGGCAGCGACATGGCCAGCGCGCGCATCACCTACATCCAGGGCGCTGGCGGCATCACGCTGGACAGCAGCCTGCGGGTACAGATCCAGTCCGGGCCCGCCCTGTCCACGCCGGCGGTGCAACGCGCCGAGACGGCAGCGGCATTGGCCGACGCGATTCCACTCAAGTCCGCCGGCATGGCCGGCGCCAGCGCGGCGCAGCCAGCGACGACGCAGGCCGCTGAAACGCGCGTGGCCAAGCAGGTGGACGCGCTGCGCCAGAACGCCGCACGCGTGGCAAGGCGCTGAGCATGGCAGGCATGTCCGCGCTTTCGGCAGCTGCGCGGGAGGCATTGCGCACCGGCCACCGTGCACGCGTGGTGCGCCATGCGCGGCTGCGGCCGGCCTTGGCTGAAGACGCGACACAGATGCGCATGGCGCTGGAAGACGCACTCAATACTGCCGACTTTGGCGACTGCGGGCGACTGGTCGTGGTGCGCCGGCTGCGCCTGCACAGCCTGCCCCGGCTGGCCAGCGCATCGGTGCTGGCGCAGGCGCTGGCCAGCCGGGGCAGGTCGTGAAGGCGTAGCCGGCGCACCACGACCAGTCGTCCGCAGTCGCCAAAGTCGGCCGTATTGAGTGCGTCTTCCAGCGCCATGCGCATC
>JBBKVW010000482.1:0-2565 GCA_037968655.1 Burkholderiaceae bacterium | reverse complement strand
GCGCGCGATGCGTTGCAGGTCGCTGGAAATGTGATGCAGCGGTCCGGCTACTGCGCTTGTGCTGCGCTCGGTGGCGGGAGTCGACACGCACTCCACAACTCGATGGTGCGCCGGTCCGGGTGATGGGGGTCGATGCCCAGCAGACTCATCGACGCCGTGTGCAGCGCGAAGTGCTGGCCTTCGACCAGCGCCAGCCAGATCCAGCGCGCTGCAAGCGCGGCGCCGAACTGGCCGTCGAGAACAGCGCTACGGCGCCTTGCATCTGGACCAGGCGTGCGATCAGTCTGTCGGCCCGCGCACTGACGTCGTCCGGGGATTCACCACCGGGGCAGCCGTCACGCCAGATGTTCCAGCCCTTGCGTCTGCACCGCAGGGCGCCAGGCGTCACTGATGGCTTCGGACAGGCCGGGCGCCGTCACCAGCAGCTCGCAATAGCGGCGAAGGGACTCTTCAGTTTGTGCAATACCGAACTTGGCCGAGCACCGGTTTCAGGTGCCCACGCTCTCGTCCATCGCCGGCAGGCCCTTGCCCGGGACCACAAAGGCCTGTGCGGTGGCGATCAAGGGGTTCATTTTTGCGGGGATTCCGGCAAACCCTTCTCGACGCGGTCCAGCGCCTGCCTGATGGCCCCGACGATGAGCCTGTTCGCGAGCGGCTCATCGATACCTGGCACGTCCCATTCGGCAATGGCCAGGTACTTTTCGACCAAGCGCTTCACGTCAGCTTCCAGCTGCTCGCGGTGCGCTTCCATTTCCAGCTGTTCAAGTTTTGACATCGTCACTTTCGTTCACGGCGTGGCCTTCCAGCGCCAGTTGCGGATCTCGGGCAGATCCTGGCCGTGCTCGCGGATGTACTGGTGGTGCTCGACGAGTTTGTCGCCGAGCCTGCGCTTGAGCACGGTGCCGGCGGCGCCGGTTTGCGGTAGGCGAGCGATGGTGTCCATCACCAGGTGGAAACGGTCCAGGTCGTTGAGCACCGTCATGTCGAAGGGCGTGGTGATCGTGCCTTCGAGGTAGGTGTTGCCGACCACCGCCGGCCCGCCGTCGCCGGGCCCCGAGACGTAGATCATGTCCAGATCGTGGGCCTTGATGGGGCGGTTCAGGTGCGCGTAGATGAAGTTCTGGCCGGGGGTGGTGCCCCAGTGCCCGAGCAGCATGGGCTTGACGTCGGTCAGCCTCAATGGGCGCTTGAGCAGCGGTTTGTCCCACAGAAAGATCTGGCCGACCGACACGAAGTTGGCAGCGCGCCAATAGGCATCGAGGTGCTGGAGCAGGATAAGGTTGGGTTTGTCGATCATTGACCCACTTTATGCCGCGCGCAATGTCCGCGTCAGTTCGTTACCCGACACAGCGCGTAGGTTGCCCAGGGTGGCGGCGCGTTGGCGCAACGCGTCAACGAAATACCCTGCGTCCTTGACGGACATTCGCGCCTGTTCGCTGTCGCAGATTCGGACCTCGCACCAGAAGCGATGGAGTGGCAACGGTGCCGCGCTGCATGTCGCTTGTGTCCGGCAACGCACAGACCAGGGGCTGGCGTGGCCACACAGTGACTGCAGTTGGGTCGGTGGCTGGCCGGCTCCGACTGGCGCCACGCGTCGGACGCCAAGTGATCAACAGGGGCTGATGACGACGGTCGGCTTCGTGAATGAGGGTGCTGTATGTTGCGAACACTGAACGACTATGAGAACTGCGCCATCGGCGCGACTGACGGCCATATCGGGCACGTCAAGGACCTCTACTTCGATGACCACACCTGGGTGGTGCGCTACCTCATTGTCGACACCGGTTCCTGGCTGTCAGACCGCCAGGTGCTGATCTCGCCGATTTCCATTCGACAGGCGGATTGGCCGGCTCATACGCTTGCGGCGGCGATCACCAAGGAACAGGTCGAGAACAGCCCTGACATCGATACCGACCAACCGGTGTCCCGGCAGCACGAATTGCAGTACCTCGGTTACTACGGCTACCCCAGCTACTGGGGCGGCGTGGGGATGTGGGGCGCAGGCATGTATCCGTTTGCCATCGTTCCTGACCAGACCGAACTCCCGCTTGCTGCTGTTGCCCGGGAACGCGCGATTGCCGGCGCCCAGGCGCAGCGCGAGCAACACCGGGACGACGATCCCCATCTGCACAGCTGCTCGGCTGTCGTCGGATACCACATCCATGCCACCGATGGGGAGGTGGGACATGTCGACGGGTTCCTTGTCGATGACGAGACCTGGGCCATCCGTTATCTCGTGGTCAACACCAGCAACTGGTGGGTCGGGCACAAGGTGCTGATCGCCCCGCAGTGGATCGAGGGCGTGCATTGGTCGGATGAAACCGTCAGCGTCGATCTGAGCCGTGAAAAGGTGAAGGCTGCTCCACCCTACGACCCGGACGCCGTCCTGGACCGGCCACGCGAGGCAAGCCTGTATACCCATTACGGACGCCCCACGTACTGGCAGGCAGGCTCGGAGGTCGAGCAGGCAACCTGACGCCAGCAGAGGGCCGCGGCGATCCGACAACGCATCGAAGCCACGGTGGTGCGGCGCGCGCCGCAGGTGATGGTGAAGGTCACAGGGGG
>JBBKVW010000481.1:0-5382 GCA_037968655.1 Burkholderiaceae bacterium | reverse complement strand
CCCGCAAGGCGGTCGAGGGCAGGTTGGCATACAGGTCGCGCAGCGTGGCAGCAGCAAGGTCCAGTTGCACCCGGATCGCGGCGCGCGCAAATGGCAGCATGCTGGCATCGCCCTCCACCTGGTAGCGCCATACCGAGGCGCTGGCCATGTACAGGTAGGACAGCACGTCGCCCAGTCGCGCCGACAGCAGTTCCATGCGTTTGAGCTTGCCGCCGAGCAAGCCCATCGCCAGGTCGGCGGTCAGCGCGTACTTGGCCGACACCCGGGCGATCAGGCGCGCCTCGGCGGCCAGGTCCTGGGGCGGCGAACCGACTACTGCCGGATGCAGCAAACTGGCCCACAGGTTGCGCAGCACATGAACAATATGCCCGGTCAGTGCCGCCCCCAGCGCCTGCGGGTCGCGCTCCTGCACCGCGTTGATTTCGGCCAGCACAAAGGGATGGCAACGCAATGCGCCCTGGCCGAAGATGTTCAGCGCCCGCGTCAGGATGTTGGCGCCTTCCACCGTGATCGCAATCGGCGCATGCCGGTAGGCCACGCCCAGCAGGTTCCTGGGCCCGTAGATGATGCCCTTGCCGCCCAGGATGTCCATGCCGTCGGTGACGGCGCGCCGGCCGGCCTCGGTCAGGTGCACCTTGAGGATGGCGCTCGCCACGCTGGGCCGCTCGCCCTGGTCCAGCACGGCGGCGGTGTAGCGGCGCGCGGCGTCGCTCGCATACAGGTCGACCGCCATGCGCGCTATGCGCTCGGCGATGGCATGAAAGCGGCTGATCTGCAACCCGAACTGCTCGCGGATGCGTCCATAGCCAACGCTGACAAACAGCGCGGTCTGCTGCATCGATGCGCCCAGGGCCGGCAGCGAAATGGCGCGGCCGGCGGCCAGGCTTTCCATCAGCATGCGCCAGCCCTCGCCGACCATCTCTTCGCCACCGATCACACAGTCCATCGGCACGAACACGTCCTTGCCGCGGATCGGGCCATTCATGAAGGCCGAGTTCATCGGCCGGTGCCGACTGCCGATCGACATGCCCACGGTCGGCACCGGCAGCAGCGCACAGGTGATGCCGCGCTCGCGCTCCCCCTGCGGACGCGTTGGGTCGAAGGCATGAAAGGCCAGGCCGACGACGGTGGCAACCGGCGCCAGCGTGATGTAGCGCTTGTCGAACTGCACCAGGAAGCCGCGCACCGATATGCCATCGATGACGCGCTCGGTCAATACGCCCCGGTCCGGAATCGATGCCGCATCGGAGCCGGCATAGGGCGAGGTCAGGCCGAAACAGGGCAGATCGCGGCCATCGGCCAGGCGCGGCAGGTAGTGCTGCTTTTGCGCCTCACTGCCGTAATGCAGCAGCAACTCGCCCGGCCCCAGTGAGTTGGGCACCATCACGGTAACGGCCGTTGCCACGTTGACAGTGGCAATTCGGGTCACGACCGCGGCGTGCGCAAAGTGGCCAAAGCCCAGGCCGCCAAACTCCTTGGAGATGATCATGCCGAAGAAGCGTTTGTCGCGCAGGTACTGCCAGACCTCGGCCGGCAGGTCCTGCGCCTGGTCGATCGCGTCGTCGTCGAGCATCGCGACCAGGGTGCGGACTTCCGTGTCCAGGAAGGCCTGCTCGGCATCGCTGAGGCGGTTGGGTCCGACGGCAATCAGGGCATCGAAGTCAGGCCGTCCGGCAAACAGCTGGCCCTCGAAGCCGACCGTCCCGGCCTCGAGCGCAGCGCGTTCGGTGTCGCCCAGCGGTGGCAGGGCCTTGGCGAAGGGCTTCATCGCAAGGCGGCCGATCAAGCTGGAAATTGTCATGGTGTGACCTTTCAGTACCGGCGCGTGCATGCATCGGCGCGGCGCATTGCCTCAAACCATAACACCCTATGCACTGCATCGGGTTGATTCTCGATATGGCGGCCATCGCAGCCACCAACGCAGTGCGACTATGCGTTGTCCGTGCGCGCGGCAGCCCGACGCAGTTCCAGTACGCCGCTCTTGATATGCAGGTCGCGCTGCGGAAACGGGAACTCGATGCCCTCATGCTGAAAGCGCTCGTAGATCGCAAAATTGAGGTTGCTGATCAGCTTGCCCTTGCGGTCGACCAGGCTGGCCGACCAGGCACGCAGTTCGAACAACAGGCCGTCGTCGCCGAACTCCATGAAGCGAACGGCCGGCGGGGGATGCTCCAGCACATCGACGTCGGCGGCCGCCACTTCCAGCAGGGCCCGCTCCACCAGCCGCGCGTCGGTGCCGTAGGCCACGGCAACCGGAATCTTGAAGCGCACCCGGTTATCGTTGTATTTCCAGTTGATCACGTCCTCGGTGATGAACTTGGAGTTGGGCACGATGACGGAAATGTTGTCGTTGTTGAGCACCGTGGTGCCGCGCGCGCCGATCTCGACCACATTGCCCTCGACCCCGCCCACGACGATGCGGTCCCCGATCTTGATCGGGCGCTCGAACATGATGATGATGCCCGCAATGAAGTTGCTCACCACGTTCTGCAGGCCAAAGCCGACGCCAATGCCCACCGCGCCGGCCAGCACGTTGAAGGTCGTGAGGTCGATGCCTGCCGTCTGCACGATGGCCAGCAAGCCGATGAACAGCACCACATAACGCACCAGGGTGCCAGCCGCGTGGCGTGCTCCGGGATCGAAACGCCTGCGCAGCAGCGGTCCGTCGACCAGCCAGCGCTGCAAATGGCGCGCCAGCCACAACAGCACGACCACCAGCACCAGCAGGTAGACCACCGACCAGACGGTGATCCTGGTCTCGGCGGTCTTGATGATGGGCCACTGCAGCGTTGTGTACAGCGACTGCAGGAAACCCCTTATCTGATCCATCGCAGTGTCCATGCCATCTTTCGATTTATGCGCGCCTGCGCCGCCGCCGTTGTCCGTATGCCCGTCGGCCCAGCCATTGTGCCAAGCCGCCGGCACGCAGTGATCACAAAAGCAAGACCGTGGCCAGACCCAGGAAAGCAAAAAAACCAATGACGTCGGTCACCGTGGTGAGTATCACGCTGCCCGCCAGTGCCGGGTCGATTCCGAGCCGGTCCAGGATCAGTGGTATTGCAAGGCCGGCCACTGCCGCACACAGCAGGTTGATCAGAATCGCCGCTCCCAGCACGGCGCCTATTCCCCAGTTGCCGAACCAGGCCACCGCCAGCAATGCGATCACGACCGCCCACAGCGCGCCATTGAGGATGGATACGCCGACCTCGCGGCTGAGCAGGATGCGGATATTGCCCTTTTGCACCTGGCCCAGCGCCAGGCCGCGGATCACCAGCGTCAGCGTCTGGCTGCCGGCAATGCCGCCCATGCTGGCCACGATGGGCATCAGCACGGCCAGTGCGACCAGTTGCGACAAGGTGGCCTGGAACTGGCCGATCACCCAGGCGGCCAGGAATGCCGTGACCAGGTTGATGCCCAGCCACACCGCCCGGCGCCGCGAGCTGACCAGCACCGGCGCAAACATGTCGGCATGGTCGTCCAGGCCGGCCATCTGCATCATGGTGCGGTCGGAGTTCTCGCGTATCAGGTCCACCACGTCATCGATCGTGATGCGTCCGATCAGTCGGTTGTGTTCGTCCACCACCGGTGCCGATATCAGGTCCTGGTCCTGGAACATGCGCGCCACTTCGACGCTTTCCATGCCCACTGCAATGCCCGACACATCGGTCTGCATGATCTCGGACACACGCCGGGTCGCCTCGGCGGTGACCAGTGCACCGAGCCGCAGCACGCCCTGGTAATGGCCCTGGCGGTCCACCACCATCAGCAGGTCGGTCTGCGGCGGCAATGCCTCGCGCAGTCGCAGGTAGCGCAGCACCGTGCCCACCTTGACATCGGCGCGTACGTCGATCGCGTCGGCATTCATCAAGCCGCCGGCCGAGTCCTCCGGATAGGACAGCATCGACTCGAGCTGCTCGCGCCTGCTTCCGCTGGTGGCCTGCATCAGCCGATTGCCCAGTTCGCCCGGCAGGCTCTGTATCAGATCGACCAGGTCGTCCAGCTCCAGGTGCTGGGCCGATGCGACCAGATCGTCCGGATCGAGCTCGCGTGCCAGGGCGCCCCGGATCTCATCGTGCAGATAGGTCAGCACCTTGCCGGCGCGCTCGGTATCCACCATGCTCCACACGGTGACGCGTTCTTGCGGCGGCAAGGCTTCCAGCAGACCGGCAACCTTGGCCGGATGCATGCGGCGCAGGGTCTTGGCAACCCGCTTGAGCCGTCCGGCCGCCAAGGCCTTGCGCACCGATTCAAGGTGATTGATGCGACCAGTGGGATCGCTTTGATGTTGCCGCTGCTCCAACGCCTCGCCGGCCATGTCCTCGCCCGAATCCCCGGCCAACTGCCCGCTGAGCAACAGGTTCAGATGCGGCTGTATGCGCGCTTCCAGCGTGTGGTCGACCTGTTGCCACAGGGCGCTTCGCTGCCCCTCGTCGAGCATCTCGAGCAGGGCGGCCGTCTTGGCCGGATGCATGCGAGACAGGAACTTGCGCACGCGCTTGTTGCGCCCCTCCGACAACGCCTGGACGATCTGCTCGATGTCGGTCTGCGGGCGCGCGGGATCGTCGCCGTGGGGATCGGTCGGTACTGCCGGGTCTGTCATGGCGGCCCGAATTTTTGCAACAGCGGGAGCCTGACGGCGATCACCTGCAGGATGGCGAAGGTCGGTATCTGGTCCTGGCTCATGGCAAGCGCAACGCGATGGCGTCAACGCGGCGCCGATTGCCCTGACCTGGCTGGAGCGGGAAGGAACTCAATGCGCGCTCGCGCCGATCTTGGCGTCAGGCTTGACGCGATGCAGCAGATCGAGCATGGCGCCCTGGATGCGCGCCAGTGCGGCTTCATCATGGCCTTCGAAGCGCAACACCAGCACCGGCGTGGTGTTGGACGAACGCATCAGGCCAAATCCGTCGGCCCAGTCGATGCGCAGCCCATCGATGGTATTGACACTGGCATCCGGCCCGAAATCGGCCAGCGCCACCGCCTGGCGCACCAGTTCCGGCGCCTCGCCTTCGGCGCACGCAACATTGAGCTCGGGGGTCGAGAAACTGGTGGGCAAGGCGTCCAGCACCTTGTTGGCGTCGGCCGATTGGCTGACGATTTCAAGCAACCGGCAGCCGGCGTAGGTGCCGTCGTCAAAGCCGAACCAGCGCTCCTTGAAGAAAATATGCCCGCTCATCTCGCCGCCCAGCGGGGCGTCGACCTCCTTCATGCGCGCCTTGATCAGCGAATGTCCGGTCTTGTACATCAGCGGCTTGCCACCGGCTGCCTCGATCGCCGGCGCCACGCGTTGCGAGCATTTCACGTCGAACACGATGGTTCCGCCGGGCACACGCGACAGCACGTCCTGGGCGAACAGGATGATCTGGCGATCGGGATAGATGT
>JBBKVW010000480.1:0-12594 GCA_037968655.1 Burkholderiaceae bacterium | reverse complement strand
AAACCACCGCAGCCGGTGGCGGCGCGTCGAACGAGGATTCGTCCCGACCGTGTTGTTCGCGCACCACCAGCGCGGTCGAGCAACGCTCGGCAAACTGCGCCTTCAGCGCGTCGATCAAGGCCTGCGGCACCTCGCGCTGGGCGATCACAGGCAACAGATTGCGGTTGCTGGCAGGTGCATTCATTGGTGGACTCCTGATACTCGCGTCGAGTGTACGCCGCAAGAGTGGCCAGACGCTGCCATCGGGCCCGGTCAGGGCGCGGCGGCGCCAAGCTGTTTTACGAACGCGATAAGCTGGCGGTGACGCGGACGCGCAATAATCATGGCCGGTTGGCCCTTCTGGCGCCCCTGGCGCGTACAAGCTTGGGCGCAATCCGATTGCTGGCGCCAAAAGCGCGCATGACGCGAACACAATAAGGAGACGACGTGAGAGTTGCGGTGCTGGAGGACGATGCCGACCACGCTGCCCTGGTGACACGGGCGCTCGAACAGGGTGGTCATTCCCATGCGGTGTACAGCACCGGCGCGCGATTCATCCAGGCCATGGTGCGCGAAACCTTCGACGTGCTGGTGCTGGACTGGATGATGCCCGACATGAGTGGCCTGGACGTGCTGGACTGGGTCCGCCAGCTCGAGAACCATACGCCGGTCATCTTTGTCACCAGCCGCGATGCAGAAGAGGATATCGTGCAGGCGCTGGCCCATGGCGCCGACGACTATCTGGTCAAGCCGCCACGCGCCGGCGAATTGCTGGCCCGTCTGAGCGCCCTCAAGCGCCGCTCCGACAACCTGAGCGCCAGCGGCTCTTTGGTCGCCGGCCCCTACGAATTCGATCCGGCGCAGTCGGTGGTTCGTTTGCACGGAGAAGTGCTCGAACTCACCCAGCGCCAATTCGAATTGGCGCAGGTGCTGTTTCGCAATTCCGGGCGTCTGTTGTCGCGCCAGTATCTACTCGAAGCAGTCTGGGGCCTGAACGACACCGTTCAGACCCGAACGCTGGATATCCACATCAGCCAGTTGCGCAATCAGCTACAACTGGCCGACAACGGTTGGCGCATCAATTCCGTCTATGCCCATGGCTATCGTCTCGAAACTCTGGCCTGAGGCGCTACGGCGCCGCTGTGGCCTGTTGCTGGCCGTCCTGGTGCTGCCAGTGTTCGCTCAGGTGCCGGCGCAGCAGCCGGAAACCCTGTCGCTGACACTGCGCCAGGGCGACACCCTGATCGGCATTGCCGAGCGCTACCTGGAGCAGCCATCGCGCTGGGCCGATCTGGCAGAGCTGAACCAGATCGCCGACCCGCGCCGCCTGCAGCCGGGCAGCCAATTGAACATACCGCTGACCTGGATGCGCTGGAAGGCTTTGCCGGTCGAAGTGGTGTATGTGCTGGGCCCGGTGCAAGGCAATCGGGGCGAGTTGCGGGTTGGCATGCAACTGGCACAGGGTGACAGTTTTGATACCGGAGCCGAGGGCGCAGTCACCTTGCGTTTTGCCGATGGTGCGATCGCGGTGTTCGCGCCCCGGACCCGGGCCAGCCTGGGACTGTCGCGCGAGGCGCCGTTTGGCGGTATGCGGGCGACCCGCATCGACCTGGAGCAGGGCGCGGTCGAGACCACGGTGACGCCTTTGCGCACGCCGGCCTCGCGCTTTGACGTCAAGACACCACGGGTCGTCACCGCCGTGCGCGGCACGCGGTTCAGGGTGGCACAGGATGCGCAGGCCAGCCGCCACGAGGTGCTCGAAGGCCGGGTGGCCGCGCTGGGCGATGCCCAGTCCAGTGTCGAGATTGCGCAAGGCCTGGGACTGCGCGCTGAAGGCGGCAGCCTGGGAGCCGTAGTCAAGCTGCTGCCCGCGCCCGACCTGTCTGGCATTCCCGCGCGGATCGAACGCACCTCGCAATTGCTGCAGATCGCGCCGATGTCCGGTGCCACCGGCTTTCGCTGGCAGGTGGCCACCGACGGTGCCTTTGTGCAACTGGTGCAAGACACCAAGACCCGTGAACCCAACCTGGTGCTGACCGGTCTGCCCGATGGCGACTACCAGCTGCGGGTGCGCGCCGCTGACGCGCAGGAACTCGAAGGCAATGACGCCCAGATAGCGATTGCGATGCGGGCACGGCCCGAGCCACCGCTCAAGCTGGCACCCCCGGCTGGTGGCAGTGTGACCGCCGGCACACCGCTGATCTGGGCCCAGCTGCCCGATTCGCCGCAGTATCACCTGCAGGTCGCGCGCGACGCGCAATTTGCCGACATGGTGCTGGACCAGCGCGGTGTTCAGGGCGATCGCAAGCTGTTCGAGCCGGCCCTGGCGCCGGGCATTTACCACTGGCGTCTGGCCACCCAGCGACCCGATGGCAGTCGCGGCCCATTTGGTGACCCGGCCAGCTTTACCGTGCTGGAGCCCACCTCGGTTGCGCCGCCCCAGCTGGGCGCTGGCGGCCTGCAGCTGGCCTGGTCCGGGCCGGCTGGCTTCAGCCACCGGGTGCAGGTGGCAAGCACGCCAGACTTTGCGCAGCCGGAGTTCGACAAGATCGTCGACGGCGCCAGCCTGACGCTGCCCGACCCCAAACCCGGCGCCTACCATGTGCGTACCCGCCTGGTGCTGCCGGACAACAGCCTGGGTCCCTGGTCTGCGGTGCAGCACTTCGAGGTGCCGGCCCCGCCCCCGCCCCCGCCGCGTCCGTGGTACCTGTTGCTGTTCCTGCTGCTGCCCTTGTTGTGACGCCCCACGGGGTAGCCGCGTCGTCGGTGCCGATCCGCGACAGCGCAAGCTATCGCCCCGGCCGGCTCGGCCAGGTACGGCATACGGCATGCACCGGCCGGGTCGCTCCCAAGACACAGGGCACCGCAACGCTTTGCGCGGAGCTTGCCTCATGAACGGCAGCGCCGGCCGCCATCTGCGCGAATGGCTTGTGCTGACGCTCGCGCTGCTGGTGTTTCTGGTGCTGGCCCAGCGCGCAAGCTGGTTCGAGCGGGCCGACAACTGGCTCTATGACACCAGCGTGGCCTGGGGTGGCCGGCCGGCGCCCGAGGACATCGTCATCCTGGCCATCGACGAGGCCAGCCTGGCGCGGGTCGGACGCTGGCCATGGTCACGCCATCATCTGGCGCGGGTGATGGAGATCCTGACGGATGCGGGATCGGGGCCGGTCCTGCTCGACGTGATCCTGGCCGAGCCGCAACTGAACGACCCCACGGCGGACGCCCACCTTGGCGCTGCACTGTCCGCCCATGGCAGGGCGGTACTGCCGGTGTTCATGCCCAAGCAAGGCGCTCCGGCAATCCTGCCCTTGCCCGAATTCGCTGCTGCCGCCCGGCTCGGTCATGCACAGGCGCTGGTCGATGGCGATGGCGTCACGCGACGATTTCTGGCCCGTGAGCATGACGGCAGCCAGGTTTTCGAGCATCTTGCACTGGTGCTGCTGGCCGTGCGAGAACAGGGGCCGCCCAAGACCACCTCTACCGCGCAGGACCGGCTGGTTGCCTTTACCGGGCCGGCCGGCCATTTCATCCGCCTGTCGCTGACCGACCTGCTGGACGGCCGCATCGAGGCAGGGCAACTGCGCGGCAAGACAGTGCTGATCGGCGCTACCGCGACCGGATTGGGCGATACCGTCGTGACACCGCTGGCGGGCGTAAACGGCGCCATGCCGGGCGTCGAGTTCGTTGCCAATGTGCTGGACGCCGAACGCGCGGGGCGTTGGCGTGAGCCGGCCTCCGGGTTCTGGCAACTGTTGCTGGCCACCATCGTGGTGTTGGCCCATCAGTGCTCGCTGCTGTTGCTGACACCGCGCCGGGCCTTGCTGGTCACGGTGGCACTGGTGTTGGGTGCGCCGCTGGCGGCCTGGATGGTGATGTTGGGGGCGGGTTGGTGGTGGCCACCGGCGTGCATGATCGCGACATTGCTGTTGGCCTACCCGTTGTGGAGTTGGCGCCGTCTCGAGGCCAGCCTGGCCACCATGACGCGCGAGACCGCCCGCATTGCCGGCCTGTTGCACCCGGGCGCCAGCGCGGCGACTGCGTCCGAGGGCCCGCATTTTCTGGACCCGGTTGAAAACCGGATTGCCGCCATCACCCATGCCGTCGACGAAGTCGCCGACGCGCTGACCGTGGGCAGCGACGCCAGCCAGAGCAGCCAGTTTCGTGAAGACATGATGCGCCATCTGGCACACGACCTGCGCTCGCCGCTGGTGTCGCTGCGCGCGCTGGCCGACCAGTTGCGTGTTGGCAGTTCGGCCGATCATGCCGCGATGATCGCGCGGGTTGACGCCTGCGCGCGGCGCTCGCTCGATCTGACCGAGCAATTCCTGCTGATCGGGCGCGCCCAGTCGGTCGACAGCACCCAGTTCACCGAGGTCAATCTGGTGCAGGTCCTGCATGACTGCGCCGACGACCTGTGGGAAGACGCCCAGACCCTGGGCGGGCGCATCGCGCGTCGCTGCGAGGCCGACCTGGCGCTGGTGCGCGGTGATGAGCGGCTGTTGCGCCGGGCCCTGCTCAACCTGGGCTGGAACGCGCTGCGCCATGGACCCCAAGGTGGCGTCGTCACGCTGTCATTGCAGTTGCAGGGCGATGCCTGCGTGCTGGCCGTGCATGACCAGGGCAAAGGGTTTGCGGCCCAGGATCTTGCCGCTTTGAGCCAGCGCTATGTGCGCGGCCGATCCGGCTCTGCCGGCACCGGGCATGGCCTGGGATTGGGTTTGGTGCAGCTCGTCGCGAAGAAGCATCAGGTGACGATCGAGATAGCGCACCCTGATACTGGTGGCTTCAGGATTGCATTGCTTTTTTTGCCATCACCGAGCGGGTAACTGCCTAGACTTGCGCTTGCGATTGTGGGCCGCGAAGCGGAGCGGGGCATACGCCATGGCGGGAATCGGGCCGGCTCGAATGGCGTCGCGCAGCGCCGGTTGGGCCGCGACGGTTGCCCGCAAAGACAACTATCTGTCCACCATCATGGTCAACCGCAAGCTGAACCGCGACTGGACGCAGCTGGCGCTCGAATGCCCGCTGGTGCAGGCCAGCCTGTGGCTGGCTGCTGGGCTGAACTGGAGCGGCTTTCACGACCGTGACCTGCGTGGCTCCTACTACAACACCCGCAAGGAGGCCGACTTCGGCCTGCGCTGGAAGTTCGACGAAGACCTGTTTCGCAGCGGCAAGCCCGCCGTCAACCGCACGCTGGAACGCGGCGATTGATGGGACTCCACTGAACACCATTACGGATCAAGCCACATGAAATTCTTGCGCATCCGCCTCTGCATCCGCTCTGTGCTCGCCGCGATGATCCTGACGGGCAGTGAGACTGCACTACTGCAGGCGCAGACCCTGACGCCGCCGGCGCAGCGCATCAGCGACCGCGCCATCCACGCCGACTACCAGGCCTTCGATGAAGCCCAGACGCGCATCCGCACGCTGAACGACAAGGGCCGGCCGCTGCGCGACTACCACCTGGCCGAGGCCCAGTGCTGGCTCGATACCGCATTGCATGAATACACCCGCAACGACCGCAGCGCCTATCCGCAACTGGCGCTGACCGAGTCCCTGAGACTGGTGCAGCAGATGGAAGATGGCGCCACGGCGCTGCCCATGGAAACCTGCTTGCTCAATGACGCGGACAGCCTGCGCCTCGACCTGTGGGCAGCAGCCGGCAATCTCAAGTCGCACCGCGGCCTGCAGTGCGTGGCAGACAAGCTGGCCTGCGCCGAGGTGGAACTGGTGCATGCCGGCAATGAACAGAGACAGCAAGGCTGGCGCCATGCGCGGCCGTATCTGCAACTGGCCTAAGACGCGCTGCTGCATGAGGCGGCGGCGGCCGAGGCCTGTCAGGTCAAATAGGGCATTGCTGAGCCAAGTCTCGGGTGACGCGCGACAACCCGCTTTAGGCGCCCTGAGGCATTGCGAACCCGCGCCAAAGGCCAAGCGATGGCTGCGGTTTGCGCCTTGCAACGAATCCCGAATAAGCGCAACATCGCATCCATCGAGCGCGATACCTCAGTGGCGCCGCTCGTTTCCAGCGTTATGCGCGTCGTTCGTGGGGACTTCGATCTTGGACCATCTGATCTACATCAGTTCAGCGACCAGCTGGCCCACGCAAGAGGACCTGCGGGCTCTGCTGGAGCAAGCCCGGGCACGTAATCTTCGCCAGCAGGTCACCGGGCTACTACTCTATAACAACGCCACCTATATGCAGGTTCTCGACTTGGAAACAGCTCGGCCGCCGTTCGGATGTTGATGAGCTTCGCGACGGGCAAGGTCTAGGGTGGGGTCCGGACAGTGGAACAGTAGAAGGCACTTTCGGTTGCGCATCGACTACCAGTTCAGGCTTGTTGCGCGCGCGAGTCGCAACCCCCCCCTTTGTAAATGCTTCATGACGACGGCTGTTGGACCCCTGCGGGCGATCCACTCCTGGTGTGGCGCCAGGGTTGCAAACCCGCTGGATGGACTATGGGCAGTTTCAAATGGCAGGACCGACGCCTATGTGGGTGTGCTAGCGCTGATCAACGCTGATGGAGCGGCGATCAGCAGGCGCCGGGTCGGCGCACGGGTACGGGAGGGCATGTAGATGCAGCGGTTCGTGCAATGGGCTGGGGCCGTTGCCGTCCTCGTCGGGTTGGGCTGTGTCGCCCATCGGCGCTTGCGCCGCGAGGTCATGTTGCGCGAGGCGAGCGAGGCAGGATTGGCCAGAGCCAGGCTGGAGCAGGACCGGGTCGAAGCCGCCTTCCGTATGTCCATCGACTCCTCCCCCAATGCCTTGCTGGTGATTGCCAACGATCTGCGCATCAGCCAGGTGACCGAACGATTTGCGAGCCTGTCGGGCTATGCGCGCTCTGAATTGATCGGCGAATCGCCGCTGCTGCTGCTACCGCAGCGGTTTCGCGAGCCGATCAGCGCCTTGCTGGTCGACTTCTTCAAGGACCCGACCCCGGTGCCGACCCGAACCGATCGCGACAGCGTCCTGTTGCGGCGCGACGGTTCGGAGCTACAGGTCGAGGCGACCTTCAACTCCTTGGTCAAGAGCGACGCTGTCCACGCGCTGGTCACTGTCATTGACATCTCGGAACAATTGCGCACTGCGGCGGCGCTGCGCGACAGCGAGGAGCGCTTTCGCGATCTGTTCGAGAACGCGAGCGATTTGATCCAGGTGGTGGAATCCAGCGGGGCGTTCGCCTTTGTCAATCGCAGCTGGCGCGAGGCGCTGGGTTACAGCCAGGAGCAAGCCCGGGCGCTCTCGATTCAAGACGTGATTCATTCCGAAAGCCAGGCGCATTGCGACAATCTTTTTGCGCGCGTGATGGGTGGCGAGGACGTGGGTCTGATCGCGGCGGTGTTCCGGACCCGCACAGGCGACAGGATCGAGCTCGAGGGCAGTGTCAACCTGCGCCTGCGCGATGGGGTTCCCGAGTCCACGCGCGCCATCTTCCGCGACGTCACGCAGCGCAATCGGCAGGTGGCGGAGCTGGCCCTGGCCAAGCAGCAGGCCGAAGCCGCCGACCGGGTCAAGTCGGCCTTTCTCGCGACCATGTCGCATGAGCTGCGTACGCCGCTCAACTCCATCATCGGGTTCACCGGCATCCTCAAGCAGGGGCTGGCGGGGCCCACCAACGAGGAGCAGGACAAGCAGCTGGGCATGGTGCAAGGCAGTGCGCGCCACCTGCTGGCGCTGATCAACGACGTGCTGGACATCTCCAAGATCGAGGCCGGCCAGCTGGAGGTGGCGCGCGAGCCGTTCGATCTGGCGGCGTCGCTGAAAAAGGTATTGGACATCGTTGGGCCGATGGCCGCGAACAAGGGTCTGGCGCTGCGTGGCGACATAGCACCATCCCTTGGTGCGTTCCGTGGCGATGCACGTCGCGTGGAACAGGTGTTGCTGAACCTGCTCAACAACGCGATCAAGTTCACGCAGCGCGGTGAGGTGGTATTGCAGGCCGAACGCGTCGCAGACCGGGTGCAGATGCGGGTTGTCGACACCGGCATCGGCGTCAAGTCCGAGGACATGGCGCTGTTGTTCCAACCGTTTCGCCAGATCGACGTCGGCCTGGCGCGCAACCATGAGGGTTCCGGCCTTGGCCTGACCATCTGCAGTCATCTAGCCACCTTGATGGGCGGCGAGATCAGCGTCCAAAGCACCTGGGGTGTAGGCAGCAGTTTCAGCTTCAGCCTGCCGGCGTCGCCAACAGAGACAATCCAAGCATGAAAATCCTGCTGGTCGAAGACAACGCCCAGAACCGCTATCTGGCAACCTTCCTGCTGGAACGCCAGGGGCACGAGGTGGTGTCGGCGGAAAGCGGCCCTGCGGGCCTCGCGCTGGCTGGAACCGAGCTCCCGGATCTGATCGTGCTCGATATCCAGCTGCCCGGCATGGATGGGCATGCCGTCGCGCGCGCCCTCAAGGCCGACCCGGCGCTGGCGCACATCCCGATCGTGGCCGTGACGTCCTACGCGATGGCAGGGGATCGCGAAACAGTCCTGCAGGCCGGTGCACAGGGGTATATTGAAAAGCCGATCGATCCGGATACGTTTGCGGCCGAGATCGCGCAATATTTTCCAACCCGAGCGCAAGGGCCGAAGGCATGAAACGTGGGCTGATCGTCGATGACAGGCAGGAGAACCTGTATTTCCTGCGTGTCCTGCTCAAGGCGTACGGTTTTGCCGTCGACGAGGCCATGGATGGGGCGCAGGCGCTGGTCAAGGCGCGTCAGCAAGTGCCGGATATCGTCATAACGGACCTGCTGATGCCGGTGATGGATGGCTATACCTTGTTGCGCCATTGGAAAGCCGACGAGCAGCTCAAGGCCGTTCCGTTCGTGGTGTATACCGCCACCTACACCGACCCCAAGGACCGGCAACTTGCAGAAGAGCTGGGCGCCGATGCATTCATCATCAAGCCTGCCGAGCCGCAGGCCTTCATCGCGCACATCAATCAGGTGCTGGACAAGGCGTCTCGGGGCGAATTCACGCCGGCCAGCCGGGGCGAACAGGAGCAGTTCAAGGAGTACAGCGAAGTTCTTGTGCGCAAGCTCGAGGAGAAAGCGGAGCAACTGGAGCAGGCCAACCGCGCGTTGCAGGCCGATATCGTGCGGCGCAAGAGGGTCGAGGCGTTGCTGCGTGACAGCGAAGCGCAATTGCGCACCTTGTCGCGCCGGCTGCTGGATACCGAAGAAGCGGAGCGGCGCAAGCTGAACCGCGAGTTACATGACCGGGTCGGACAGAATTTGTCGGCGCTCAAACTCGGGTTCAACCTGATTCGGGCCGATCTGCCCCAGCCGGTGCAAGATGCGATGGGTGAGCGACTCGACGAGACCCGAAATCTGCTGGACGATACCAATCGCATTGTTCGTGACGTCATGGCGAACCTGCATCCGCCAGGGCTGGAAGAGTATGGCCTGTGGGCGGCGCTGAGTGCCCATGTCAAGGCCTACTGCGCGCAGACCGGCATCGACTGCGCGATGGACGGGTCCGACCCCGGGGTCCGGTTGCCGCCATTCGCGGAGCTGAGCCTGTTCCGGATTGCGCAGGAGGCGCTGGTCAATGCGGCCAAACACGCCAAGGCCGGCACGGTGCGGGTCGCGCTGGTTGACCATTGCGACGGTGGCCTGAGCCTGTCCGTCGCTGACGATGGCGCAGGGTTTGAGCCCCGGCAGGTGCGCGGTGCTGGCCCTAGCTGGGGCCTGACCATCATGCAAGAACGTGCGCAGGCAGCCGGCGCATCATTGACGATTGACGCGTCTCCCGGTGGTGGGACACGCGTGCGCGTCACGTTTGCGCGCGAAGCGTCCAGACAGGCGACGCGCTAGTGTCGATAGCCCCGGTTTTCATGATTGTTCCCTGCCAGAGGCCATTGCATCAATGAATTTGCCCAACCGCGATGGCCTGCCGCCCGGGAGCCCCAATTTCCTGATCGTCGAGGACCATGCCGCGATGCGCGAAGCGGTGCGGCGATTTGTCGCCGCGGCGTACCCGACCAGTGTGATCGCCCTGGCGTCGACCGGCGCGCAGGCGCTGGTGGAGATGGGTGCCATGCGACCCGACCTGGTCCTGATGGATGTGCATCTGCCCGATGCCAACGGGATCGAACTGACCGTGCAGATAAAGGCCGTGTCGGACACCACGCAGGTGGTGATTCTGACCCAGTCTGCGGGACTGGCTTACGAGGCGCACGCCAAGCTGGTTGGCGCGTTCGGCTATGTCCACAAGGAGATGATCTTCACGGACCTCATCTCGATGGTCGAGCGCGCACTCGCACAGCGCGATGGTCATCGCCGGGGAGATGCTGCGCCGGCCTGAGCCAGCGCGGCGCGACAATTGTGCTCGATCAAGGAGTGCAAACACATGGGTAAACGCCTGACGCAAATCGCCACCCGCACCGGCGACGATGGAACCACCGGCCTGGGCGACAACACCCGGGTGCCCAAGAACGACCTGCGTGTGCATGCCATGGGCGACGTGGACGAGCTCAATTCGCAGATCGGCCTTTTGCTGTGCGAAGACATGCCCGACGGTGTGCGCAGCCTGCTGGTGGAGGTGCAACACCAGCTGTTCAACCTGGGCGGTGAGTTATCGATCCCTGGCTTCGAACTGCTCAAGTCCGATGCCCTGCTGGCGCTGGACCAGGCGCTGGCCGAACACAACGAGACCTTGCCGCGGCTGGAAGAGTTCATCCTGCCCGCAGGCACCCGTGCCGCGTCACTGGCCCATGTCTGCCGCACCGTGGCGCGGCGCGCCGAACGCGCGGTGATCGCGCTGCAGGGGCGCGAAGAACTCAAACCGACGCCGCGCCAGTACCTGAACCGGCTCAGCGACCTGATGTTCGTGCTGGCCCGGGTGCTGAACCGCTACCGCAGCGACGGCTCGGTCGGCGACGACGTGTACTGGAAGAGCGAGCGGCTCGCGCGCGGCCAGGCGCAGGACGACTGAGGCGCTGGCCGCGCTTGAGCGCATTGCTGCGCTGGCGCGTCCAGGCTCTGGTTGCCGGGTGGCCGGCCAGCATCAAACTACCTTTGCTTCGCGATACGCCGCCGCGCCTGCATGCCGAGGGTCGGACGGGCAGCAGTTACTTGCCTGCTGTTCGAAAAGTCTCAGCTTCAGCCCCTGAACATCCGGTCCAGCGAAGCGTCCCAGACCAGGCCAGCAAACACCTGTTCGATTTCTGCGGCGCGCAGGCCCTGGGTCGCGCGCAGTACCTGCGCCAGCACCGCGCGGTAGTCGTTGCGCACCGGCAGGTCGCGGCCCTCATGCAGGTTGCCGCTGGCCAGGCCGTCCCAGGCGCCGTGCCAGCGCCCGCCCTGCACCCGCGATCCCATCAGCCACATGGCGTTGCTGTGGCCATGGTCGGTGCCGCGGGTGCCGTTCTCGGCGCTGGTGCGTCCGAACTCGCTGGCGACCACCACGACATCGTTGGGCTGCGAGAAGTCGCGCCGCAGTTGCACCAGCGCGGTGGCCAACGCGCCCAGGTTATTGGCCAGCTGGCCGCTGGTATTGCCCTGGTTGGAATGGGTGTCCCAGCCACCCGCGGACAGAAAGCCCAGTCGCAATGCGCGGTTGCCGCGCATCAGGGTGCCCAGGTGCCGGGCGTCGAGCACGAGGCCACGGGCCGGTCCGGCGCCGTTGTTGGCCACCAGCATCTCGGCGCTTCGCGTTGTGTCAGTGCCGGCCATGTCATTGCCCAGTGTCTCGGCGGTTTGCATGCGGCTTTGCGCGCCCGAGCGGAAACTGCGTGACAGCTCGTCCTGCCCGCCGTACAGCCGCAGCATGGCCTCGCGCGCACGCTCATTGCCCAGGGCGCCGACCCGGGTTGCCGCCGCGCCGCGCGGCACCAGTTGCACCGCGGCCTTGCCGGAGAGGATGGCCGGATTGGCCTCTCCAACCCCCAGCACGGCGGCCGGCCCTGCCCCTGAATCGGCCGCCGCGTCGCGCATGCCGGCCAGCTGGTTGATCCAGCCGGCACCGCGCGCGCTGTTGCCAACGACGCCCAGCTCCCACCGGTGCTGCGCGTCGAAATGCGAGCGCGTCGGGTCGGGTGAGCCAGCTGCCGGCACAGCGGCCAGCACGCCTTGCGCCCACAAGGGCTGCAGTGCTGCCAGCGCCGGGTGCAGCGCAAACTGTGCGTCCAGCGCAATCGCGGTTTGCGCCGTGCCGTCGGGCGCGGCGATCGCGATGTTCGGGCGCAGCCGGTAGTAGTGGGCGTCGGCGTAGGGCACCAGCGCCGACAGGCCGTCGTAGGCGCCGCGCAGGAAAACCAGGATCAGCCGGCCGTCGTCGGCGCCTGACGGCTTGTTGCCTTGGGCGAACACCATGGGCGCGGCCCAGGCACCGGCGGCGCCGGCCATGACCCGCAACAGCTGGCGACGACCGGTCAATCGATGCGAGGGTTTCATGGCAGGGTCTGCTCGGTTATTTGTACATGAATTCCGGGCTCGCCAGCATCAGGCCGGCGCGCATGGCCGCCGGCTCCCGGCCGATCGCGTCCAGCATGCCGGTTGGTGCATCGCTCTCACGCTGGCGTATCTGGCCAGCGTCGGTCAGCCGATGCATGGATGGCAGACGCCGGACGGCTATCCGTTCGACGCCGCCACCTGGCTGGTCCCCGAAGCGCTGACGCGC
>JBBKVW010000479.1:0-11210 GCA_037968655.1 Burkholderiaceae bacterium | reverse complement strand
CTTGGCCGCCAAAACACTCGTGATCGCCGCCGTCAAGGTGGTCTTGCCGTGGTCCACGTGTCCAATCGTGCCCACGTTCACGTGGGGCTTGGTACGTGCAAATTTCGCTTTTCCCATTTCTCTAATCTCCAAAAGGACTCGAAACGCTACTGATTCATCTTGGTCGGCATGGCTCCAATTCGAATGGAACCTGCAAACACACCATTACTGGTGCCCATTGCGGGAATCGGACCCGCGACCTCTCCCTTACCAAGGGAGTGCTCTACCACTGAGCCAAATGGGCCTTTGACCTACACGACAACCGATGCACGCACGACACAAACCAGACCGTGGAGCGGGAGACGGGAATCGAACCCGCGTCATTAGCTTGGAAGGCTAGGGTTCTACCATTGAACTACTCCCGCATCAGGGCCGCAAATCCAGAACCCTCGATACCCTTGCGCAGCCGCCACATAGCCGGTCATTTCACATCTACGCTATTCCTGTACGCTCAAGCTTGCTAATCGATATATCCAGTTGTCGATGCCTGGTGGAGAGGGCTGGATTCGAACCAGCGTACTCGTAAGAGGGCAGATTTACAGTCTGCTGCCATTAACCACTCGGCCACCTCTCCTCGGGCGAACCATAGATTATGCCACGAAAATGCGGTCTTCGCAGCGCGCGCACGGCCCATAGACTCCCCTTACCAGTCGATCGGCGACACGCCGTGCTGGCGCAAAAATGCATTGACCTGGCCAAAATGTCCGCAGCCAACGAAAGGCAGCGGAGCGCGACGCGCCGAGAGCGGCGACGGATGATTGCAGCGCAGATGCAGGCGCGGACCGTTGGCGGTGGCCTGCATCGACGCGATGCCGTGATCCTGCGCATGCCTGCCCCACAGCATGAATGCCACCGGCCCCGAGTTTGCACTGATGGCAGCGATTATTGCGCCAGTGAGCACTTCCCAACCAAAATTGGAATGACTTGCCGACTGGCCTTGTTCGACGGTCAGGCAGGTGTTGAGCAATAAGACACCCTGACGTGCCCATCGCGTCAAATCGCCGTCAGAGCGCGCCTGGGGACCGTCGACGCGTTCTATTCCCTCGATTTCGTCGTGACCTTCCGTCAAGCCTGAACACTTCAATCCGACTGGCAGGGACGAACCCAACGCACCGCAGGCCCGATCGCGCGCAATCTCTGCCTGAATATTGCGCAGCGACGGCGGTGCTGGCACACCCGACGCGACAGAAAATGCAAGCCCATTGGCTTGGCCCGGTCCGTGATACGGGTCTTGCCCCAGCAGCACGACCTTGATCGCGTGCAAGGGCGTCAGTGCCAGCGCGCGCAAGGGCTGCGGTGGGTAGATCGTTGCGCCAACCGCCAACCGGGCTTGAATTTGCCCAGCCAAATGTCGACCGGCGGTGTGGGCAAAAAAACTGTCCGTCGTGGCGCGCCAATCTGGCGCAATGGCCCAGGCTTCGGGTGTCCACTCAGTTAGTGACGGCGCCAGCAAATCCCCTTGCACGCCGCGCTGTTGCTTCGACCGCATCCTATGGCCCAGACATCAACAGCATTCAAGCCGAGCCCTCGTCGCGCGATCGGGCATTCGACCGGGCGCAAATCCCAGCGCAGACGCATCGCACCCGCATGCCCAGCCGACAAGCACCTCAATCACCCGAGTCTTCCGTGAACAACTGCGCCATCGCAGCGCCCGGGTCGGATGCCCGCATGAAGGCCTCGCCGACCAGAAAGCCCCGCACCCCGGCTGCGTTCATGCGCTGCACGTCCTCACGCACATGAATGCCGCTTTCAGTGATCAGGAGCTTGTCTTGCGGCACGCGATCCATCAGGCCCAGCGTGGTCTCGAGCGACACCTCGAAACTGCGCAGATTGCGGTTGTTGATGCCCAACAAAGGAGTCTTGAGCGCCAGCGCGCGATCGAGCTCAGCCGCATCGTGCACCTCCACCAGCACGGACATGAACAGGCCGCGCGCGATGGCTTCGAAATCGCGCAACTGGGTGTCATCCAGACAGGCTGCGATCAGCAAGATCGCATCGGCGCCCATGGCGCGCGACTCGTAGATCTGGTATGCATCGACCAGGAAATCCTTGCGCAGCACCGGCAACTGGCACGATGCGCGGGCCTGTTTCAGATAGTCCGCCTTGCCCTGGAAGAACTGCTGGTCGGTCAATACCGACAGGCAGGCAGCACCATGCTCCGCATACGTCTGGGCAATGTCGGCCGGCTCGAAATCCTCCCGGATCACGCCCTTGGACGGGCTGGCCTTCTTGATCTCGGCGATCACCGCATTGCGCCCGGCCTGCATACGCTGGCGCATGGCGCCTTCGAAATCGCGGGTCAGCACGCGTGATTCAGCGTCGGCGCGCACAGACGCCAGCGATCGGCGATCCAGCGCCGCGGCGATTTCCTTGCGCTTCACGGCGACGATTTCGTTCAGGATATCGGACATATTCTTTCGGCCAAGGCAAGTTTCAGTGATGTATCAGTTGTGCCGGCGTCCATCACCAGACGAACGGCTTGCCGCTTTGGGCGCTTTGGGCCGCCGCATCAGCCAGTTCCTGGGCTGCAAGACCGTCCGCCACGGTGGTCCTGAAAGCCGCACCCGACTGCAGGCATTCGAAGAAATGCGCCATCTCGAGCCGATAGGCGGTGGCGTAGCGCTGCAGGAAGAAGTTCTCTGGCTTGTCGCCCCGGATGCCGAGCGCGTCCCATTGCGCCACCTCGGTCGGCCGATGATTGCCGCATTGCAGCATCCCCTTGGAGCCGAGCACCTCGAAGCGCTGGTCGTAGCCGTAGGCAGAACGCCGCGTGGTGTTGATCTGGCACAAGCGGCCCTTGCGGGTGCGAATGGTGACGGCGGTGCAATCGAGGTCACCAGCCGCGCCGATGGCGGGGTCGGTCAGCACCGATCCGGTGGCGCTCAGCCACTGGGCCTGGTCGCCGTCGGCGCACAGGATCCAGCGGAAGATGTCGAAATCGTGGATCAGCATGTCCCGGAAAATGCCGCCCGAGGCCAAGATGTAGTCGACCGGTGGTGCGCCCGGGTCGCGGCTGGTCACGATCAGCATCTCGGGGCTGCCGATCTCGCCGCGGTCCATGCGCTCGCGCGCATCGTTGAAGGTCGGATCGAAACGGCGCTGAAAGCCGATCATGCAGGCCACGCCGGACTTGTGCACCGCATCGGCACAGGCCTGAACCCGCGCCAGCGATAAATCGATCGGCTTTTCACAGAAGATGTGCTTGCCCGCCTGCGCGGCCCGGCTGAGCAGGTCGCTATGGGTATCGGTGGACGACGCGATGACCACCGCGTCGATGGACGCGTCGGCGAAAACCTGGTCCACGCGCGCGGTGCGCGCGCCCAGTTGCCCGGCCAGGGCATTGGCGGCATCGGGCACCGGATCACACACATATTGCAGCGTGACGCCCGACAGCGCGGCCAGATTGCCGGCATGGATACGACCGATCCTGCCGGCGCCAAAAATTGCGACGTTCTTCATGTGTGTTCCCGTTTGCGGTGCGCCGGTCGCCCGAATGATCCGGCCGCGCCGCTGCCACCAAATATTCATTGCGCAGACCCGACTGGCAGGATCGTCACCAGAGGCTGCACTATAAACTCGCGCCGGCCATGCTCGAAAATCGGATTCGATTGGGCATCGCGCTGAAATTTCTGTTCCGATTTGGCCGAATCTGCGCGCCCTTGGCTATCTACTATCCATCGTGTTCTGACTAACTGGGACGATTCCATGCCACAAGCCATCCGCTTTGCCCTTAATCGCATCTGCGCCTCCAGCATGCCGTTTGCCGAGTTCGCCGCCATGGCGCAGCGCCTGGGCATCGACTCGATCGAGATCCGCAACGACCTGGCCAGGGTGGAAATGCGCGACGGCGCCAGGCCGGGCGATATCGCGGCAATCGCAGCCGACCACGGCCTGACGATCCGCTCCATCAATGCCTTGCAGCGCTTTGACCAGTTTGACGCAGAGCGCAGCGAAGAGGCTGGCGCGCTGGCACGGTACGCGGCCGCCTGTGGTGCGCAGGCCATCGTGCTGTGCCCGACCAACCACCGCCAGGACAGCCGCAACGCGGACCAACGCCACGCCGATCTGATGCACGCCCTGTCCGGTTTGCAGCCACTACTAGAGGAACACGGCCTGATCGGCCTGATCGAGTCGCTCGGATTTGCCGAATGCGCGCTGCGGCGCAAATCCCAGGCGGTGCGGGCGATGCGGGAACTGGGCGCGCCGGATTGCCTGGCGCTGGTCCACGACACCTTCCATCACCACCTCGCCGGCGAAGACGCCCTGTTCGCGCAGCACACCGGCCTGGTGCACATCTCGGGCGTCGAGGACCCGTCACTTGGCGCCGATGCGATGCGCGACCCGCACCGGGTGCTGGTCGGCCCCAGGGACCGGCTCGGCAACGTAGTGCAGCTGCGCAGCTTGCTCGCGGCTGGTTACAAGGGCGTCGTCTCGTTCGAGCCGTTTGCAGACGCCATCATCACGGCTGGCGACATCGAGACACGGCTGGCGCGCAGCATGGACTATCTCTCGGCGGCGGTTGCCGCGTCTACCGGCGCCAACGCCAGCTCAGTGCGATAGGCCAGCGCGATGAACAGGCTCTGGGCCAGGCACATGGTGTTGGTCAGCGAGCGAAAACCAAAGGTGCTGCTCTCGTGCACCACCAGCGTTGCACTGGCCAGCGCCGCCAGCGGGCTCATCTGGCTGTCGGTGATGGCAATCAGGCTGGCGCCACGCGCAACCGCCACCCGCGCGCATTCGAGCGACTCCGGCGCGTAGGGCGTATAGCTGACGACCAGCATCACGTCGTCGGGTCGCACGCCGCGCAAATGGCCTTCATACATGCCGCCCAGGCCTGACAGCAATTCGACCCGCTTGTCGGTGTGCTGCAAGGCATAGGTCATGTAGCTTGCGACGGCAAACGAACGCCGGCAGCCGACAACCCAGATTGACTGGGTTTGTGCCAGCAGCGCCACCGCCTCGTCGAACACGGTACTGTGCAGGTCGCGCTTGAATTCCTGCATGCCGGCGATGCTGCCGCCGATGAACTCATCGGCGATGTCGGCGCTGCTCAACCGGCCCTGGGCCTGTTCGATGACGCGCCGGATGCGCACCTGGTAGTTGCGACTGGGCGCGATCTGCTGCGCAATACCGTCGCGAAAGATTTTCTGCATCTCGGAATAGCCGGAAAAGCCAAACCGCTTGGCAAACCGGATCACAGCCGACGGCTGCACCTCGCAGCGCTGTGCGACGTCCTGGATCCGGTCCAGGCCGATATGGTCGCGGTGTTGTTCGACATAGCGGGCAATCAGCTTGAGCTGGCGGCTCAGCGATTCATAGGCGTCGCCGATGTCGGCGAGCAATTGCTCGGCTGCCGGGTTGGAATCGGTTCGGCTGACCGGTTCATGTTGTGTATTCACGGCTCAGTCACCCATCTGGCTCATAGAAAAATAGAAAATATATTCTAGGCGTTTATCCCATTGCAACTAAATTCCGTTTTCATCACGATACGGACACGCAGGAATGACATAGTCGCCCGGTATTGCTGACACCCATCGCAACACCACACCTTCGGAGAATGCGGCACTTATGCAGGCAGCACACGCAGCAGCGTCAGACGCAACGCCCATCATTTCGGTGCGCGACCTGCACGTCTCCTATGGGCGGACCGAGGTGCTCAAGGGCATCGATCTGTCCATCGCCGCCGGCAGTTTCGTGGCACTGCTCGGCGCGTCCGGCTGCGGCAAGACAACCCTGCTGCGCACCTTGTCCGGATTCACGCCCGCACGTTCTGGCTCGATCGAGGTCAAGGGGCGCGACATTCTGCGCGAGCCGCCCGAACGCCGCGGCATGGCCATGGTGTTTCAGTCGTATGCCTTGTGGTCGCACATGAGCGTGGCGCAGAACATGGGATACGGCCTCAGGTTGCGCCGCGTGCCGCGTGAAGAAATCCGGCGCCGCGTCGACGATCTGCTCAAGATGCTGGGCCTGCAGGGTTACGGCCAGCGCTCGGTGACCGAGTTGTCCGGCGGGCAGCGCCAACGGGTCGCGCTGGGTCGCGCGCTGGCGGTCGAACCGCAGATCCTGCTGCTCGACGAGCCGCTGTCCAACCTGGACGCGCGCATCCGGCTGCAGATGCGCCACGAGATCCGATCGATCCAGCGCCAGCTCGGCGTGACGGCGATCCTGGTCACGCACGACCGCGAGGAAGCCATGGTCATGGCGGATCAGGTCGTGATTCTGGATCAGGGAAAGATCGCCCAGATCGGAACGCCGGAACAGGTATACCAGCACCCCGCGACACCCTATGTCGCGGCCTTCATGGGCGCCGAAAACACCATCGCTGGAGATGCCGACACGCAGAGCGATGGCAGCCTCTTGCGCATCGCCAGCCTGCCACAGGCACAGCTCACGATCGCGCAGCGCCACAGCGGACCGGTGCAGGTGCACTTTCGCAGTGAGATGGCGTCGCTGCACCAGCCGCAGCGTGCACCGCCCGACACCCTGCGTATTCCGGGCCGGGTCGTTCAGTCCAGCTATCTGGGCGGAAGCTATCGCTGCACGGTGCAGACCGGCTGCGGCGAATTCTTCATCGACCATCCCGATGCATGGGCCAGCAACAACGACGTCACGGTCTGCATCCCGGCCCACGCATTGCACATCTACCCCCGAGTTGCCGAGCGCGCGCACGCGTCGCCCGGTTGACCTTCGCCCCTTCCCTGTCACCTCAAACCCAAGGAGTTCATCATGAAAATGCTTCGTCGCACACTCGTGGCATCGATTGCCGTCGCCATGGCCGGCCTGTCCGGCACTGCCAGCGCCCAGGTCACACTCAATGTCATCAGCGGTGGTTCACAGAACATGGTCGACTATGTGACCGACTACCTCGGCCCCTTGTTCGAGAAACAGAACCCGGGCGTCAAGGTCAGCGTTGTCGGCACCGGCCCGGACGACGCCGGTTCGCAGAAGATGATGGAGAAGCTGCAGGCACAAAAGAGCGCCGGACTGGCAACCTGGGACACCGACGTCATCGTGCCGAATCAGCAAAAGACCGGTGAAATGGTGCGCGAAGGCCTGCTGTTGAAATACCGCGACAGTATTCCGACCGGCAAGTATGCGGTCAGCCAGGCTGCCAAGATGGCGCTGGGCGTTGACGTCGACGGCTACGTGATGCCGATGTTCGAGAGCCAGACCGCGCTGGCCTACAACCCGGCGCTGATCAAGACCCCTCCGTCGTCCTACGACGAGCTGCGCGCATTCGTGGCCAAGAACCCCAAGAGTTTTGGCTACAACGGCATCAAGGGTGGCATGTCCGGCGTCGCGTTCGTGGTCGGCTGGATGTATGCCTATGGTGGCAACGCCAACGCCGTGCAGCAAGGCCCGTACGACCCGAAGATGGCCGCTGGCTGGCAAAAAGCGTTCGCCGAGCTCAAGAGCTTCAACCAGCAGGTGGTGTTCACCCCCGGCAACGCCGGCACGCTGGACATGCTCAACCGCGGCGAGATCGCGATGGGGCCGGTCTGGGTCGACATGTTCCAGACCTGGAAGGCGGAGGGTCGGCTGCCACCGAACATGAAGCTCAAGATCCTGTCACCCGGCATGCCCGGACAACCGTATTACTACGCCATTCCCGCCAAGGCGAAAAACGCCGAGCTGGCCAAGAAATTCATCGCATTGGCCACCAGCCCGGAAGTACAGGCCGAGGGCATCGTCAAACGCTTCAACTGGTATCCGGGCATCGACGCCAACGTCGTCAAACCGGCGCTCGACCCAAAAATCTGGAACCAGCTGTTCGTCGACGTGACACCGGCCGATCTGGCCAAGAATGGCAAGCCCTTCCCGCTCGCGCCCTATTTCAAGGACCTGCGCGAGCAATACGAAGCCCAGGTGCAGAACTAAGGACCTGCCTGCCATGCGCACCCCAGCCCAGCCGCTGCCCGTCAGGTCCCTCGGGGGGGGTGCGAGAAAACTTGGGGCGGTTCTGCGCTTTCTCATGAGCCGACCATTGCGACACCTTCCCGCGCTGGCACTGATGTTGCCGGCGCTGGTGATGGTCGGCCTGCTGTTCGTCTATCCGCTGGTGTTTTCGCTCGCGTATGCCTTTCGCGACGAAAAAACCGGCGGCTGGTTCCTCGGCAATTTCACCAAGGCCTTCGCGCTGTATGGCGGCGACATCGCTTTGACCGCCGGCGTCACAGTGTTGTCGACCGCGCTCGTCGGTCTGTTCGCGATCGCGATCGCGGGCTACCTCACGCTGGGTGAAAACCGGCGCGCGGTCGCGGCCTTGCGCTGGATCTACCGCTGGCCATTGTTCATCCCGTTTGTCGTTGCGGCCCAGCTGATGCGGACCTTCCTGGCCAAGAACGGCATGCTCAACAACGCGCTGATGTCGCTCGACCTGGTCGAACCACTGAACGCGATCAGCCTGCTCGACTGGCGCGGAGTCGTCGTCACCTTCGTCTGGAAACAGCTGCCATTTGCTGCCCTGCTTATCAGCGGGGCGATGGCATCGATGGACCGTTCGCTGATCGAGTCGGCGCGCGGCCTGGGTGCCGGGCGTCTGCGCATCCTGATCGAGATCGTGTTGCCGCAGGTGCAGGCCACGGTGTGGGTCAGCCTGATCCTGTCCTTCGTGACCATGTTGTCGGCGCTGTCGGTGCCGATGATGATCATCGCGGGCTCGCCCACCATGCTGACGGTGGACATGGCATGGCGCGTCAACTCCTATGGTGACTATGGCGTGGCCAATGCGCTCGGCTTCGTGTCGTTCGCGATGAGCGGCGTCGCCGCCTGGTTCTACCTGCGCCAGGGCCTGCGCGAGGGAGGGCAGCCCAAATGACGCTGACGCACTGGCGCATTCCCGGCTTCGTCGGCTCGACCGTCAGCGCGCTGCTGATCGGCCTGCTGGCAGTGGCGGTGTTCGGCCCCTTGCTCAACATGCTGATCTGGACCGTCACCGAAGCCTGGTATTTCCCGGCCCGGCTGCCGGTGCGCTGGGGTTTTGCATTCTGGGACAAGGTATTTCGGCCCGAGGCCGGCGCCATGAAGGCGCTGGCCACCAGCATGCTGATCGCGGTGCTGACGGTGGCGCTCAGTCTGGCCGTCGCGATTCCGGCCGGTTACGCATTGTCCAAGCGCAATCTGCCATTGCGCAGCCTGTTCCTGTTGTTCTTCCTGCTGCCGCAGGCCTTCCCCACGGTCGCGGTTCACTTGAATATCGCGCGCATCTTCTACGGCTTCGGCCTGACCGGGACAGTTGCCGGCGTGATGCTGGTGCACGCCATCCAGGGCCTGGTATTTGCGGTCTGGATCGCCTCGGCATCGTTTGCCGCGATCGGCCCGGAGCAGGTCGAGGCCGCGCGCAACCTGGGTGCGTCCCCGCTGCGTGCGTTCATGACCGTCTCCTTGCCATTGGCCGCCCCCGGGCTGATGGCCAGCGCCATCTTCGTGTTCCTGATTTCGCTCGACGAGTTCTCCGGCACCTTTTTTGTCGGGGTTCCCGATGTGCAGACCCTGCCGCTGACCATGCTCAACGCGGCGATGGAAGGCAACTACCAGATCGCATCGATCACGGCGCTGCTGCTGCTGGTGCCTTCGGTGCTGTTCATGCTGTTCGTCGAGAAATTCCTCAAGGCCGACGTGCTGGCCAGCGTGGGCAAGTGACATGACCACGACTGGCGCCACCATCTCTTATTGCTGACCACCGCCGTACCATGCCCGAATACTCGCTCTGGTTGATTCCGTCGATCGCTCATGAGGCGGCTTTGGCACATACGATTGCCCGCCTGTCGGCCTCGCTGGGCGGCGTGCGTTTTGAGCCACATGTCACGATCCAGGGTGATCTGGACCGGCCACGTGAACAACTGGCAGCACTGACCCAGGCCATGGCGGCGCAGACCCAGGTGCAGCAATGGCCAGTGCAGCAGGTGGAAGCCGGCGCGCATTTCTTTCGCTGCATCTACCTTCGATTTGCCGACCCGCCGGCATTCGCCGCACTGCAGCAGGCCAGCCGCGCCAGTGCGGGTACGGCAACCGGCCTTTCGCCCTATCCGCACCTGAGCCTGGTCTACAGTGAGCCGCATGCCGACAATGCCCGCTCGGCCGTGCTGCTGGCAGGCGAGTATGGCGGGCGCTGCATCACGTTCGACCGCATCGCGCTGGTGCGTTCCTCCAGCAGCATCGCCATCGCCGACTGGCAAACCGTCGCCACTTATGCCCTGACACCGATCGACGAGCCCAGCCCATGACCTTGCCCGCTTTGAACATACCCGCCGGCCGCCGCCACGACCTCGCCTGCCTGGGTCGCCTGGCCGTCGACCTCTATGCCCAGCAGCTGGGCGCCCGTCTCGAAGACGTGTCCACTTTTGCCAAGTATCTGGGTGGCAGCTCGGCCAATATCGCGTTCGGCGTGGCACGTCTGGGCCTGCGCGCGGCCATGGTCTCGCGGGTCGGTGACGAGCAGATGGGCCGTTTCCTGACCGAAACCCTGGCGCGCGAAGGCTGCGACATCACGCAGGTTCAGATCGACCCGCAGCGCCTGACCGCGCTGGTGCTGCTCGGCCTGAAGGACCGCGACACATTTCCGCTGCTGTTCTACCGCGAAAACTGCGCCGACATGGCGATCGACCCGGCCCTGATCGACGAGGCCTTCATCGCCGACTGCCGCGCCCTGCTGATCACCGGCACCCACCTGAGCGCACCCACGGTGCGCGCCGCGTCGGCGGCAGCGCTTGCCTTTGCCGGCAAGCACCAGGTGCTGCGGGTGCTGGACATCGACTACCGGCCGGTGCTGTGGGGCCTGACCAAGCGCGGCGAAGGCGCCAACCGCTTTGTTGCCGACGCCCAGGTCACGGCGCAGTTGCAGGCCATGTTGGGGCAGTTCGACCTGCTGATCGGCACCGTGGAAGAGTTCCGGATCGCCGGCGGCGTGGCCAGCGACCTGCTGGCCACGCTGCACGCCGTACGCGCGGTGACGCCGGCCGCGCTGGTCGTCAAGCTGGGCGCCGCCGGTTGTTGTTTCATTCCAGGGCCGATCCCGGCGCGGCTGGAAGATGCGCTGACAGCCCAGGGCGAACGGGTCGAGGTCATGAACGTGCTGGGCGCCGGCGATGCATTTGCCGCCGGCCTGATGACCGGCTTCCTGCGCGGCATGGGCTTTGTCGACGCCGCGCGGCTCGCCAATGCCTGCGGCG
>JBBKVW010000478.1:0-6097 GCA_037968655.1 Burkholderiaceae bacterium | reverse complement strand
CGCGCTGACCCCCGCGCGCGCGGCGGGCATCGACCTGCGCCTGGGCACCGCTGTCGTACGCGCGCACGGGGGTCAGCGCGTGGACCGCTGCACGCTGGCGCCGTACGACAGAGACCGGGGTGCGCCAACCGGCACGGGCGCGCAGATGGACGTCGACCTGCTGGCAATGTCCGGCGGCTGGACGCCAAGCGTGCACCTGAGTTCGCATCGCGGCATCAAGCCGGTGTATCGGTCCGACCTGGCCGGCTTCGTGCCCGGCGGATTCGACAAGAACCAGTTTGGCGCGGGCGCCATGGTCGGCAGCCAGGAACTGGATGCGGCCGTGCTCGGCGGCTGGCAGGCTGCGCAGCAGATCGCAGCCAATTTTGGTCAGCGCCTGGACACGGCATGCCCCTTGGCACCGGCCGATGCGGCGACTGCTTCGATGGCGTTTGGCGCAGTGCCGCCCATTTTGTTGCCCAAGCGCCGTGGCAAGGCCTTCGTCGATTTTCAGAACGACGTGACGGTGGACGATATCGACCTGGCGCACCGGGAGGGCTACCGCTCGGTCGAGCACCTCAAGCGCTACACCACGCTGGGCATGGGCACCGACCAGGGCAAGACCTCCAACCTCAACGCGCTGGCGATCATGGCGGCGCGTCGCGAACTGGGCCTGGAGGCGGTCGGCACCACCACCTTCCGCCCGCCCTACACGCCGGTCAGCATCGGCGTGCTGGCCGGGCGCAGCGTGCGTGGCCATCTGGCAGCGGTGCGGCGCACCGCCATGCACGACTGGCATGTGGCCAATGGCGGCGACATGATGGAAGCCGGGGCCTGGAAGCGACCGCTGTGGTACCACGGCCATGGCGCGAATCTGTCCCAGGCCTACAAGGCCGAAATGGCCATCGTGCGCGAGCAGGTGGGCATCTCCGATGTGTCCACGCTGGGCAAGATCGACGTGCAGGGCCCGGACGCCGCCGAATTCCTGAACCGGGTCTATGTGAACGGTTTTGCCAAGCTGCCAGTGGGCAAGGCGCGATACGGCTTCATGCTTCGCGAGGACGGCATCGTGATGGACGACGGCACCACCAGCCGTATCGGCGAGACCGAGTTCTTCATGACCACGACCACCGCACAGGCGGCCCGCGTCATGAGCCATCTCGAATTTCTGCTGCAAGTGGTGTGGCCGGAGCTGCGCGTGACGGTGGCATCGGTGTCCGACCAGTGGGCTGCCATGAGCATGGCCGGGCCAAACGCGCGCGAGGTACTGCAAGCCGCCTTCCCCGACATCGATTGCAGCAACGATGCCATACCGCACATGGGCCTGCTGGACACAACGGGCAACGGACCGCTGACCGGAGTTCCTCTGCGCATCATCCGGCTGACCTTCTCCGGCGAACTGGCCTACGAGGTCTACACCCACACCCATTTCGGCCGCCAGGTCTGGGACCATCTGCTCGCAGCGGGCAAGCCCTGGCAACTGCGGCCCTACGGCCTGGAGGCACTGGGTTCGCTGCGCATAGAAAAAGGCCATGTGGTCGGCTCCGAGATGGATGGCCGCACCACCCTTGGCGACATGGGTATGGAACGCTTGGCCAGCACGGTCAAGCCGTTCTGGGGCGGCGCGCTCAAGACCAGCGAGAACCTGGTCCGCGACGATCGTCCGACGCTGGTCGGGCTGGAGGCGGTCGATCCGAAGCAGCCGCCCAACAACGGTGCGATCCTGTTTTTCGTCAGCGACGCGATCAAGGGCCATGGCCGCGGCCATGTCACGTCGACCACCTATTCGAAGCAGGTCGGCAACGCGATTGCGCTGGGTTTGCTGCAGGGCGGCCTGCGCAACCTTGGACAGGAGGTCATCGCGGCGTCGCCCGTGCATGGCCGGCAGTATCGGCTCAGGGTGGTCGACCCGTGTTTCCTGGATAAGGATGGGGAGCGCTACCGTGTCTGAGTCGCCAGTGACCGCACTGCCACGGCCGCGCAGCCCTTTTGAAGGCCACAAGCCGGGCGAGCGACCCAACGCCAGCGGCGAGATCGGGGTTCGCCTGCAGGCGCAGGCCCTGCCCGGGCTGCTGTTGATCTCGACCTGGCCATCGGGCATCACCAGCTTGCGCAATGTGATGCTCAGGACCTTGGGCGCGGCACCGGCCCACTGCGGACAGTCGGCGCAGATCGGCGCCGGCATGGTGCTGTGCACCGGCCCGGAAGAATACCTGCTGCTGCCATTGCACGGGCGGGGTCGCCTGTCTGAAACGCGGCAGCATATTCCGGCAAGTATCGGCTCCGTGACCGACCTGGGCCACGCGCGCTGTCGCATTCGTATCGAGGGCCCGCGCTGCCGCGACACGCTGTCCAAGCTGTTCGCGCTCGACCTGCGCGAGGCCGTCTGGCCACAGGGCGAGCTGCGCCAGAGCGGCCACCACCATGTGCCCTGCACCGCGCTGCGGCTGGGCGTGGACAGTTTCGATCTGCTGGTGTTCAGCACCTATGCCTTCGACCAACTGGCGACCGTGCTGGACGCGGCGCAGGAATACGGCGTGGCGTTGCAACTGGGCGCCGATCCGGCCGATTGATCCCGCCGCGGCGCTGGTCGCTTGCGCCGACCGCGGTGCACGGCGACACTGGTCCGGCATGCCGACCTGGGACACCATCATCATCGGCGCTGGCACGGCCGGTTGTGTGCTGGCAAGCCGCCTGTCGGCCGACCGGTCGCATTCGGTATTGCTGCTGGAGGCCGGTGGCAGCGACCGGCGCCTGTGGGTGCGTCTGCCGATCGGCTATGCGCGCACGTTTCGCGATCCGCGCGTCAACTGGATGTACCAGACCGAGCCCGAGCCGGCGCTGGGCGGTCGCAGTTGCTATTGGCCGCGCGGCAAAATGTTGGGTGGCAGCGGCTCGATCAATGCGATGGCCTATGTGCGCGGCTTGCCGCAGGATTTCGACGACTGGAGCGCCGCTGGCAATCCGGGCTGGGGCTGGCGCGACCTGCTGCCGTTTTTTCTGCGCGCACAGGACCATGTCGACGGCGCCAGCGCACTGCGCGGCGCTGGCGGCCCGATGCGGGTCGAGCGGATCGACACCCGCGTGCATCCGCTATGCCAGCGCTTCCTGGCTGCGGCACAGTCGCTCGGTTATCCCCGCGTCGACGACTTCAACGGGCCGTCCATGCTGGGCGTGGGAATCTACCAGATCACGACCCGCGGCGGCTGGCGCGAGTCCACTGCCAGCGCCTATCTGCGCCCGGCACAGCATCGCGGCAACCTGAATTTTCAGCTGCATGCACAGGTGCTGCGGGTACTGATGCTTGGCCGTCGCGCCATCGGCGTCGAATACCGCCAGGGCGGCCAGACAGTGCAGGTAATGGCCCGCCGCCAGGTCATCCTGTGCGGTGGCGCGATCAATTCACCGCAGTTGCTGCAGCTATCGGGCATCGGCGACCCGGCCCTGCTGGCGCGCCACGGCATTGCCGCGGTGGCCGACTTGCCGATGGTCGGGCGGGGCCTGCAGGACCATTTGCATATCACCCATGTCTACTGCGCACGGGTTCCCACGCTCAACAACGTGTTCGGATCCTTCGGCGGCAAGCTGCGCGCCGCGCTGCAGTTCGCATGGAACCGACACGGCCCCCTGGCCATGGGCGTGAACCAGGCCGGCGGCTTTGTCGCGTTGAACGGCGGTGCCGTCGCGCCCGACTTGCAGTTGTATTTCAATCCTGCGAGCTACAGCACACGCAGCGAACGACCGCGTCGCATGATGCACGTCGATCCGTTTGCCGGCTTCTCGATGTCGGTCCACAGCTGCCGCCCGAGCAGCCGCGGCCATGTCGCCATCGCCTCGGGCGACCCGATGGAGGCGCCGCGTATCGTGCCCAACTACCTGTCGACAGCGAACGATGTCAAGCAGGCGCTTGCCGGTGCGCGCCTGTTGCGCAGGCTCGCCGCCACCGGACCGCTGCATGACGCGATTGCGGCTGAATTGTTGCCCGGTGCGGATTGCGGTGACGACGACGCGCTGCTGGCCGATTTCCGCGCGCGCGCCGACACCATCTTTCACCCGGTGGGCACCTGCGCGATGGGCCCGTCCGCCCAATGCGCCGTGGTCGATCACCGTCTGCGCGTACACGGCGTCCAGGGCCTGCGCGTGGTGGACGCGTCGGTGTTCCCGCGCATCACATCGGGCAATACCAATGCACCGACGGTCATGGTGGCAGAGAAAGGGGCGCAGATGATGCTGGAGGATGGCAAGGCGTAGTCGCGCTGTGAAGCGAACTCGTCGCGTGCCGGAGTTGAAAGGTGACGCCGATCTTGACTGATAGGCGTTGCGCCGGGTGCCTTGTCCAAGTTGCTTCGACTCGCCAGCAACCTGTCAGCAACCTTGACACTGCGGCACAAGCGGAATAACATTGTTGTCACATACCGCAATGAGACCACCATGCACGTCAACATCCGACAAATTGGCAATTCCCAAGGCATCCTGATACCCAAACCCCTGCTGGCGCAAGTCGGCCTGGACGGCGGCGAAGCCGAGATGACCATCGAGGGCGACGCACTGGTTTTGCGCAAGCCAGCCAAACCCGTGCGTGCTGGTTGGGCGGACGCCGCACGCGCGCTTGCGCAGCATGGGGACGACGCGTTGGTCATGGGCGAGTTCGGCAACGAGGCGGATGCGGAGAACGGGTTGTGAAGCGCGGAGAGATCTGGCTGGTCAACCTTGACCCGACAGTGGACAGCGAGATACGGAAATCACGACCGTGCGTGATTGTTTCGCCGCCAGAAATGCACGGCCACCTGCGTACCGTGATCGTGGCGCCTATGACCAGTAAGAGCCGTCCGGCGCCGTTTCGCGTCGCGGTGACCCACGCAGGCCAGAAGGGCCTGATCCTGCTGGATCAGCTGCGCGCTGTCGACAAGCTGCGGCTGGCCAAGCGATTGGGCGCGGTCTCGACCAAGACGTTGGTTGGCGCTTTGGCAACATTTCAGGAGGTATTTGCCGAATGACGGCCAGAGCGATCGGCCTCGACCTGCACCAGGCAATCGTAAAACGTCGGCGCCCGCCCCAGATCAGTCAGCTTCTGGCTGGTCAGTTCGTTGACATTGCGGCCATCCAGGCCGAACTTGCGCCACCAGACGCCCAGTCCGTTGACGACGCCCGGTCTTGCGCGCTTTGATATCTCCATCTTGCAACGGTAGTTGCCGCGCTGGTTGAACACCCGTACCACCGAGCCCGATGCGAGGCCGCGGGCAGCGGCGTCGACCGCGCTCATCTCCAGCAGCGGCTCGCCTTCGATGTCGCGCAGGCTGGTGACGTTGACGAAGGTCGAGTTCAGGAAGTTGCGCGCCGGTGGCGAGATCATGGCCAGCGGGTAATCGGGCGATGAGCCCGGTGTTTCGTAGTTTGGCAGGTGGTCGGGCAGGCCGTCCTGGCCCTGGTCAGCCAGGCGCTGGCTGAAAAACTCGCAGCGACCCGATGGCGTTGGAAAGCCGCCATTGGCAAACGGTGCCTCGGGCAGGCGCAGCGATGCAAAGCCCTGCTGCAGCAGGGTGTCGAAATCGACCGCGTCGCCGTAGGCCAGGCGGCACATGGACTCGTCGCTTTGGGCGAAGCAGGGTTCGTCAAACCCCATGTGGCGCGCCAGGTCGCGAAAGATCTGGCTGTTGGGTCTGGCCTGGCCCAGTGGCGCAATCGCCGGGCGGTTCAGCACCACGTCGGTGTGGCCGTAGCTGAGCAGGATGTCCCAGTGCTCCAGTTGCGTGGTGGCCGGCAGCAGGTAGTCGGCATAGTCGGCGGTATCGGTCTGGAACTGCTCGATCACGACCGTGAACAGGTCCTCACGCGAAAAGCCCTGCGCCACCTTGGCCGAGTCGGGCGCCACAGCGACCGGGTTGCTGTTGTAGACGATCAGCGCCTCGATCCGGGGGCCGAAGCTGCGCGATGCCTGGCGCAGCAGGTCATCGCCGATCTCCACCATGTTGATGGTGCGCGCCGGGCCCTGGCGCAGTTCGGGGCATTCGAGCGCGGCGCGGCGCACGGGGAACGAGCCTGAGCTGGACAACAGCAGGCCACCGGCGCGCTGGCGCCAGGCGCCGATCAGCGCCGGCAGGCAGGCGATGGCACGCAC
>JBBKVW010000477.1:0-6317 GCA_037968655.1 Burkholderiaceae bacterium | reverse complement strand
CGATCGGTTGGGTCTGCCGCGGCTCTCATGACCTCAACTTCTCGAACCGCCCGGTGCGGACCCGCATGCCGGGTGGTGTGGCAGGGGCGCAGCCGATAACGGCTGCCCCCTATGCCGATGGCTAGTTGCTATGGCCGCTTTTCGGATCGACTGCTTTTCAGATCGACTATATGCACTACGAGTCCGGGCGCCTGCGTGCCAGTGTCGTCAACGAAAAGTAGGCTGACTTGACCGCAGCGGCCGACGCGTCATTGGTCAGGTCCTGAAAGTGCGAGGGTGCCGAGTGCTTGATCCTGTATTCCGGCCGGCGACCAAAGGGCCGCTCGACGGATCAGGCCTGCCTGCGCTGACGCCTGCGCGTCAATGCGAAAGCGGCCAGGGCTATACCCAGCAGTCCGACAGTGCCGGGTTCGGGCACAGCATTACCGGGGACGACCTGGCCGCGAATCTCTCCGCCGGGATTGATCCGCGTGTGCAGATTGATGTACCACATTCCAGCCAGCAGATCTGCCACCTGAGCAGTCGACAGACCCGTTGGAGTTGAACCGATGCTTGGACTGCCAAGCCCGCTGATAGCCCCTATGTTTACTTGTACGCCGGTGTTGACGCCAGGGGCGGCGGCCCCATGGAAGTGCATCGCGGTCAACGACCCAGTCATGCCGCCGAACGTTATGTTCCAAGCCAGTAGTCCCGATACGTCATCAATCGTGCCAAATGCATTGCCGCTTGCGCTCAGGACTCCTGATGGAGGAACTTCCTGAGCCTGATCAATGGCGGCCGACCAATTGATGAGAGTCGCATGGCTGGCCATCGCTGCCGTAAGTAGCGCGGTGGAAATCAAGGCTTTGATAGTGTTTTTCATGGGGAAAACTTCTGTAAATAGGAAAGGAATCGATTGCGCTTCTGTGAAGCAATAATCGAACCAGGAAAAAAAGCCGCTAAGAATCAAGTAGTTAGACTCGTTTAAGATTCCATATTGTCAAATATTTCGACATGTGAGAACCTATTTTCGTCAGGTTGCGTATCAAGGCAGCGGTTCACCGGTCAGAGTAATCCGCAACGCAGAAGCCTCTGCCTTGCAGTATTTCAGTTGATTGGCCAGGTGCTGCCCGGTATGGCGGCAGCCAACTGGCTGGCAAGGGTCGATCGCAGAACAGTTGCGACAGCTTGTTCGGTATCGACAAGCCGGGCGGCGCCCAATGCCTGTTCTGCTAAGGTTACGCCACGATGTACCAGATCCTGAGCGCATTGCGCGTCGTCGAATGCGCGTCCTTCATCGCCGCGCCGTCCTGCGGCCTGCATCTGCAGCAGATGGGCGCGCAGGTGATACGCATCGACCCGATCGGCGGCGGGCCGGATTTTCATCGCTGGCCATTGGCGGCGAATGGCGCCAGCCTGTACTGGGAGGGGCTGAACAAGGGCAAGTTGTCGATCGCCGTTGATTTTTCCAGCCCGGCCGGCCGGGAACTGGTGGCGCAACTGGTCTGCGCGCCCGGCGCGGACGGTGGCTTGTTCGTCACCAATTTTCCGGTCGATGGATTCCTGTCGCATGACAAACTGCGACGGGGCCGGGACGATCTGATCACGACCCGCATCATGGGCTGGCCTGACGGTACGCCAGCGGTGGACTACACCATCAATGCGGCGGTCGGCGTACCGCTGATGACGGGGTCGGCCGCCAGTGCTGCGCCGGTGAACCATGTCTTGCCGGCATGGGACCTGCTGACCGGCGCCTACGCAGCGTTTGCCTTGCTGGCCGCCGAGCGCCATCGGCGCAATACCGGCGAGGGCCAGGAAGTGCGCCTGCCGTTGTCGGACATGGCGATCGCCTCGCTCGGGCATCTGGGTCAGATCGCCGAAGTCATGGGCAGCGGGGCGGATCGCCCGCGCATGGGCAATACCGTGTTTGGCGCTTTTGGTCAGGACTTTGCCACCAGCGATGGCGCGCGCCTGATGGTGGTGGCCATCACGCCGCGCCAATGGAGCGGCCTGGTTTCTTCACTGGGCCTGGACAGCGCCGTTGACGCTATCGAGCAAGCACTTGGCCTGTCGTTCGCGCGCGACGAGGGTGTGCGCTTTTCCCATCGCGACGTGCTCACGCCGTTGGTGCAGGCCGCGATGGCCCGTCGCTCGAGAGCCGATCTGGCAGCCGCATTCGACGCGCGTGGCGTGTGCTGGGGGCCCTACCGCAGCCTCAAGGCCGCGCTCGGCGAGGAGCCGCGTCTGGTGGCCGCCAATCCGGTGTTTGCCGATGTGGCGCATCCCAGTGGTTTGCGCTATCCAACACCGGGCGCCGCGGCCACGTTGTCGCGCAGCGAACGCTCCGATGCGTTGCGTGCGCCTAACCTGGGCGAGCACACCGATCAGGTGTTGACTCAATTGCTGGGCCTGTCCGCTGCGCAGATCGGCCTGATGCATGACAAGGGCCTTGTGGCAGCCGCCAATGGATGATCGCGCCATGCGTCTGGCCACCAACCCGGCTCCAGAAGTAGAAGCCGCAATTGATGCGCGGCTTGCAGCTGTCGCGATCGCCGTCGCGCAATTTCGCGCAACGGCCACCCAGGCCACGCGCCAGCGCCTGATGCCGCACGGCAAGCTGGAGCGGCAAACGGCCGATGCGCGTCAGCGCGAACTGCATGGCCTGGCGTGGATCAGCTGCACCGCACAGGCGATTGCATGCGTGGCCGCATGGGGTCGTCGCCTGGGTCAGGCCCGGCGGCTGGGCAGGGCAGAGCGCTTGCTGCTGGCCATCGGCATTGGTGAATACCTGGAGCAGCTGGCCGGTGGTATCGCAATGAGCCAGAACGAGATATTCCGGCCCGCCGAACTGGGCCTGCAGCAGGCAGTTCAAGCGCTGCGCGCTGACCCAGCCGCAGCCTGGTTTCTCGCGCAGGGCAACACAGTCGACAACCGGCGCGATCTGGTCAATGCGTTGCAGGAGGGTGCCACCATTGACGAGAGCCTGGACGACGCCGAACTGGACATGGTGCGCGCGAGCTTTCGCCGCTTCGGCCAGGAGTGCATCGAGCCATTCGCACAGCAATGGCATCTGGCCGACGCACTGATACCGGACAGCGTCATTGCCGCGATGGCCGAACTCGGCGCCTTTGGCATCTGCATCGCGCCGCAGTTCGGTGGCCAGGGCCTGGGCAAGCTGGCCATGTGCGTGGTGACCGAGGAGCTCAGCCGTGCCTGGATCGCCGCCGGCTCGCTCGGCACCCGCTCCGAGATCGCCGCCGAATTGATTGCGCAGGCCGGCACCGAGGCGCAAAAGGCGCAGTGGCTGCCCGGCATCGCCGCTGGCACAGTGCTGCCGACGGCGGTGTTCACAGAGCCAGATACCGGCTCGGACCTGGGATCGGTGCGCACCCGCGCGAGGCTTGATGCTGACGGCAACTGGCGCGTCGACGGCAACAAGACCTGGATCACCCACGGCGCGCGCAGCGACCTGATGACGCTGCTGGCGCGCACCGACCAAGACGACAAGGGCTATGGCGGGCTGAGCATGTTCCTGGCGGCCAAGCCGCGGGGCGATGATGCCAATCCGTTTCCGGCGCCGGGCATGCGCGGCAGCGCTATTGCGGTGCTGGGCTATCGCGGCATGAAGGAGTACGAGATCGCGTTTGACGACTTTGCGGTTGCGCCCGACGGGCTGCTTGGCGGCGCGCTGGGCCAGGGCTTCAAACAGCTGATGCAGACCTTCGAGAGCGCCCGGGTGCAGACCGCGGCGCGGGCCGTCGGCGTGGCCTGGAAGGCCTACGAACTGGGCCTGTGTTACGCCGGCGCGCGCCAGCAATTCGGAGTGCCCATCATCCGTTTCCCGCGCGTGGCCGACAAGCTGGCCCTGATGCTGGCCGAAACGGTGATGGCGCGCGAGTTGACCCATTTCGCCGCAACCGAAAAAGACAAGGGCCAGCGCTGCGACATCGAGGCCGGCATGGCCAAGCTGCTGGCTGCGCGCGTGGCCTGGAGCAATGCCGATACCAGCTTGCAGATCCACGGCGGCAATGGTTATGCGCAGGAGTTCGAGATCAGCCGGGTGCTGTGCGACGCGCGTATCCTCAACATCTTCGAAGGTGCGGCAGAGATCCAGGCCCAGGTGGTCGGTCGGGGCTTGCTGGCGCGCAACGACTAGTTGCTGCGGCAGCGGGCCCAGGTAAATGATCTTGCCGATCACATCGTCCGATAGGAAAACATGCAAGAGCCAAACGACCCGTATCAGGACATCCGCGACGCGGTGCGCGCCCTGTGCGCGGACTTTCCAGATGAATACCATCGCGGCATCGACTCCCGGCGTGGCTACCCGCAGGAGTTTGTCGATGCCCTGACCAAGGCTGGCTGGCTGGCGGCCCTGATTCCGCAGTACTACGGCGGCTCCGGCCTGGGCCTGGCCGAGGCGTCTGTGGTGATGGAGGAGATCAATCGTTCGGGCGGGAACTCCGGCGCCTGCCATGGCCAGATGTACAACATGGGTACCCTGCTGCGACATGGCTCCGATGCGCAGAAGCAGTTCTACCTGCCCCGGATCGCCAGCGGCGAGTGGCGGCTGCAGTCGATGGGCGTGACCGAGCCGGGCACCGGCACCGATACGACCAAGATCAAGACCTCGGCGGTAAAGACGGGCGATCGCTATGTCATCAACGGCCAGAAGGTCTGGATCTCGCGAGTGCAGCACAGCGACTGGATGATCCTGCTGGCGCGCACGACGCCACTGGCCGAGGTGCGCAAGAAATCCGAGGGTATGTCGATCTTCATGGTCGACCTGCGTGAAGCCGAGCAGAGCGGCATGACGGTGCGTCCGATTGCCAACATGGTGAACCATGAAACCAATGAGCTTTTTTTCGAGAACCTGGAGATTCCGGCCGAGAACCTGATCGGCCAGGAGGGCCAGGGCTTCAAGTACATTCTTGACGGGCTCAATGCAGAACGCACACTGATCGCTGCCGAGTGCATCGGCGACGGCTACTGGTTCATAGACCGGGTCACCCGATATGCCAAGGAGCGTGTTGTATTTGGCCGCCCGATCGGACAGAACCAGGGCGTGCAGTTTCCGATCGCCGACGCCTACATCGAGCTCGAAGCGGCCAATCTGATGCGCTTCAAGGCCTGTGCCCTGTTCGACGCGCAGCAGCCCTGTGGCGCGCAGGCCAACATGGCCAAGTTCCTGGCGGCCAAGGCCAGTTGGGAAGCCGCCAATGCCTGCATCCAGTTCCACGGCGGCTTTGGCTTTGCCTGCGAGTACGACGTGGAACGCAAGTTTCGCGAGACCCGGCTCTACCAGGTAGCGCCGATATCGACCAACATGATCTACGCCTATATTGCGGAGCATGTCTTGGGGTTGCCGCGTTCGTATTGAACCCTGGCGCTTTGGTTTCAGGTGATCTGGTCCTAGGGTGAAGTTGTACGCGATCAGGCTGGCAGTGCACTGTGCTCCGCGAATGTCCCCCGGCCTCGCGGCCTCCTCCTTTATTTCGCTCCGCACAGCGCCCTGCCAGCCTGATCGGGGGAGTGCGCGTGACGCGTGGCGTGACAAGCGAACCATGTGACAGATGCTTGAAATGTCATGCACTCCGACCAAGTCGCAGCCAGGCGTAGTGGGTGGATGGCGGAGCGAAATAAAGGAGGAGGCCGCGAGGCCGGGGGACATTCGCGGAGCCATTCGCCCACTACGCCTGGCCACCGTGCAACAGTCGCAAAGATGCCGGCTCCCTGCCAAAGCGCCAGCTCCGATGCAAGCAGGCGCGCGCACTTCGCTCCGTACAATTTAAGCAACGCAATCACAGGAAGAACATGACCAAAGCCGGCAAGACACGACTGGAACGCTTCATCTCGCGGGTTGTCGGGCAGCGCGCCTGCATCGACGCGGCAGCGGCGGCGACGAAGCAGGTAGCTGGCGCGGTGTGGGAAGTGGGGCTGGGCAATGGCCGCACCTACGACCATCTGCGCGATCGCTTCGCCGGCCGCGACGTCGTGGTGTTCGACCGCCAGGTAGCCTCGCACCCCGACTGCATTCCGCCTGAGAACATGGTGCGACTGGGCGATTTTCATGACACAGTTGCGGCCGAATCCGCGCGCAGTGCGGGCCAGGTGGCGATGATCCATGCCGATGTGGGTAGTGGTGATGTCAACGCCAGTCGTGCGCTGGGCCGCTGGCTCACGCCGCATTTCGTCATCGCGTTGGCCGCTGGCGCCTATCTGGTCGGCGACCAGCCTATGGACGACGCGACGCTGGAGCCGATCGCACTGGATCTGGTCGGCGCCGGTGACCTGCCTGCCGACGCGTACTTCGTCTATCGCAAGCGGGGCTGATCAGTACA
>JBBKVW010000476.1:0-5735 GCA_037968655.1 Burkholderiaceae bacterium | reverse complement strand
GCGCGCCGACGGCAAGGAAGTGACATAGTCCCTGATGCGCCGGCATGCCTCGCGCAGCCGCTCGTCGTCCACCACCAGGCCCATGCGCAAAAATCCCTGCGCCGACGGTCCGAAGGCCTGGGCGTCGAGCACCGACACGCCGGTGGCGCGAAACAGGCCCCAGGCAAAGTCAGCGGACGACAGGCCGCTGGCGCGAATGTCCAGCAGCATGAACATGCCGGCCTCGGGCAGCGCGCAGCGCAGGCCAGGCAAGTCGGCCAGCAGGCCGTGCACCAGGTCGCGCCGGCGCCGGTAGATGCGGCGCATGTCGGCGGTCACGCTGTCGTACTGGTCCAGCGCCGCGCTTGCTGCCTCTTGCACGAAGCCCGGCGCACCGTAGAGCATGCACAGCAGCAGGTTGCCGATGTGGCGCGCCAGTTCGGCCGGCGCAACGACCCAGCCCAGCCGGTAGCCGGCCATGGCATGCGATTTGGACAGGCTGCTGACCGTGACGCAGCGCTCTTGCATGCCGGGCAGGCTGGCGATGCCTACATGCCCGGGCTCGAAGCACAGGGCGGCATAGACCTCGTCGGCGACGACCCATAGATCGTGTTCGATTGCCAGTGCGGCGATCTGTTCCAGCTCATCGCGGCGCATCACGACGCCGGTCGGATTGCAGGGCGTGGCGAAGAATATCGCGCGGGTGCGCGGCGTCACGGCCGCACGCAAGGCCTGCAGGTCGATGCGAAAACCCGCATCCGCCTGCACCGGAACCGCAACCAGGGTGGCTCCGCAGACCCGCAGCGTGGCCTCATAGGTGAGGTACAGCGGCTCGGGCACCAGTACCTCATCGCCGGCTTCGCACAGGCACAGGCTGGCGGCGAACAGGCCGTTTTGTGCGCCGCTGACGACCAGCACCTGGCTGGCATCGACCTGCTGGCCGCTGGACAGCGCGTGCCGGTGCGCAATGCGTTCGCGCAAGGCGGGCCGGCCGACGATGGTGGTGTAGTGGGTATCGCCCTGGCCCAGCGCGTTTGCGGCAGCGTCGTTGATGGCCTGCGGCGCCGCAAACTCCGGGTCGCCGACGCTGAGCACGATGACGTCCTCGCCCCGCGCCGCGGCGGCTACGGCCTCTGCATGGATCTTCCAGGCGTCGACACGGCTGCCGCCGATGCGGGTGACGAGGCTGGACATCTTCATGGTGGCGGCCATTGTCACGCAGCAGTGCGGCGTCAACGCATCCGGGCTCGCCAGCGCCAGGCTACTTGTCATCGGTACGGCTATTGGCACGCAACAGTGGTGCTTGCATGCGGACGACGCAATGGCTGAAGCCTCGAATGGATCAGACAAATTGTTGCCAATTACCGGCGTTTTCTTAGCATCAAATTGAGGCAAATCGAGAGAATACGGAGGATATCAAATTGTAAAAAATCGTTGACAATTCACGACTTGAGCGCTTAAGGTCAAGCAATTCTCCCGATTTGATAGCCGGCCCCACTGCATCAGAGCGTGACGGTGGCGTGCCTTGGATCGGAACCCAAGCCAATTGAATTATCAGGCCCGTCAGTGAAGGAAAAAGTGTAATGACGTCAATAGCCAGCCCTCCGGCACGCGCTCTTTCTGTTGTGGTTGCGTGGATGTTTGCAGCAATGTTGACTGCCCTTCCTGCAGTTGCGCAGACCGGCGACACAGGCGTTGCCAAGGCGGTGTCGGTGCAAGGGACGGTCGAGACGCAACGCGCTGGCCAGCAACCCTGGCAGCCGGTCCAGTTGAACGACAGCTTCAAGCCGGGCGACACGATTCGCGTGCAGCCGCGCAGTCGGGCCGACATCGCGCTGCTGGACCAGTCGGTGCTGCGCCTGAACGCCAACACCACGATCACGGTCGAGGCGCCCAGGCAGGGCAAGACCGGTCTGGTCAACATGTTGCGCGGCGCGGCGCACTTCTTTTCACGTGGCCCCGACAGCCTGGAGGTCAATACGCCGTTCACCGTGGCCGGTGTCCGCGGCACCGAGTTCTTCATCAGCCTGGAGTCCCAGGCGACCTTGCTGACTGTCTTCGAGGGCACGGTGGTTGCGCAAAATGCCGCGGGCAGCCTCACGCTCACCGACGGTCAGTCGGCCATTGCCGAAGCCGGCAAGGCGCCCGCAGCGCGGGTCGTCGCGCGTCCGCGCGATGCGGTGCATTGGGCGCTGTATTACCCGCCGGTGATTCAGGACAAGCAGGCGCCGACCTACCGGGCCCAGACCCTGCTTGCGGTTGGTGCCGTCGACGAGGCGCGCGGTGAACTCGAGCGCGTGCGGCAAGCGTCGCCGCGTGATGCCGATGCATTGAGCTTGCTGTCGATCATGGCGCTGGTGCAGGGCGACAAGGACCAGGCGCTGCAGCTTGCACTCGGCGCCGTCGAGTCCCAGCCGAATTCGGCCAGCGCGCTGATCGCGCGCTCTTATTCCGAGCAGGCGCGCCTGGATCTGAATGCCGCACGGGCCAGTGTGCAGCGCGCGGCCGAAGTCGAACCTGCCAATGCGCTTGCCTGGGCACGGCTGGCCGAGTTGCATTCGTCATTCGGCGAAGCGGACAAGTCTGCCGCCGCGGCCCAGCGCGCGGTTGCGCTCCAGCCCGGGCTCTCGCGTACCCAGACCGTGCTCGGCTTCGCCCAGCTCACAGCTATCAGGATTGCCCAGGCCCGCGAAAGCTTCGAGAAGGCAATCACGCTCGACCAGGCCGACCCCTTGCCCCGGCTCGGTCTGGGCCTGGCGAGGATCCGCGCTGGCGACCTGCACGCGGGCAGCCGCGAGATCGAGATCGCGGCGAGCCTGGATCCGGGCAATGCGCTGGTGCGCAGCTACCTCGGCAAGGCCTACTACGAAGAGAAGCGCTCGCCGCGCGATGAACGTGAGTTCGGTGTCGCCAAGCAGCTCGATCCCAATGACCCGACCCCGTGGTTCTACGACGCGATAGCCAAGCAGACCAGCAACCGGCCGATCGAAGCATTGCAGGATCTGGAGAAGGCCCGCGCGCTCAACGACGGCCGTGCCATCTACCGCTCGCAGTTACTGCTCGATTCGGATGCGGCGGCACGCGCGGCCGGCCAGGCGCGCATCTACAGCGAACTGGGCTTCCAGCAGCGTGCGCTGGTTGAGGGCTGGCAGGCGGTCAACCGCGATCCGAGCAACTTCTCGGCGCACCGTTTCCTTGCCGACTCCTACGCGGTACTGCCCCGGCACGAAATCGCGCGTGTGAGCGAACTGCTGCAGTCGCAGTTGCTGGCGCCAGTAACCAACACGCCCTTGCAGCCGCGTCTGGCCGAGAGCAACCTGATGCTGATCAGTTCGGGCGGGCCGGGTACGGCTTCGTTCAACGAGTTCAATCCCCTGTTCAATCGCGACGGGTTGTCGTTTATGGCCAGTGCCATGGCCGGGCAGCAGGGTACGTCTGCTGGTGATGTGGTGGTCTCCGGGATTTCCGGCAGGGTCTCCTACAGCCTTGGCTACAGCCGGTTCAAGACCGATGGCTTTCGTGTCAATGCCGATCAGGACGATGAGATCGGCAATGCCTTTGTGCAATTCGATCTGACGCCCCAGACCAGCGTGCAAGCCGAGTACCGCAAGCGCAAGACCGAGTGGGGCGACCTGCAGCAGAAGTTTTTCACCAGCAACTTCTCCGCCTCGCTGCGCAACGACCTGGACAGCGACACCTACCGGCTGGGCGTGCGGCACACGTTTTCGCCATCGTCGACATTGATCGGCTCGTTCATACGCCAGACCCGTGAGACCGGGGCGCGGTTTTCACAGGCGCCGGACTTCGGATTCGGCATTCCCGGTGTGGATGGGGTGGTTCGGATTCCGGAGAGCGCCAAGGGCGCCGAAGTCCAGCATCTGTACCGTTCGGACCGATTCAACCTGCGCACCGGTCTGGGCTATTTCGAAGTCGATCGGACCGAGAACGTGGACCAGACGCTGTTGTTCCCGGGCCCGGTGCCCGGTCTCATCATCCCTGCGCCGCTACCGACCGCGGTTACCAATGCCCGTTCCAGGCACGCGAACATTTACGCATACGGAACGGTGGCACTGACGGAGACCGCGCATCTCGTGCTTGGTGCGAGTTACGACTCTATCAACGGCAGTCAGGCCAGCGAGTCAAAGAACCAGTTCAATCCCAAGCTCGGCCTGATATGGAACCTTACGCCGGCCACGACGGTGCGGGCGGCGGCCTTCCGCGTCTTGAAGCGCACGCTGATCACCAACCAGACGCTCGAGCCGACCGAAGTGGCGGGGTTCAACCAGTTTTACGACGATGCCAACTTCACCGAGTCCAGGCGCTACGGCCTGGCGGTTGATCACAAGTTTTCCACCACCATGTACGGCGGGCTCGAGGCCTCCAAGCGGGCAACGGTGGTGCCGTGGACCTGCGTGAACCCGGTTTGCGGCGCGCTGGGTGATCGCAAGGCCGACTGGGACGAGGATGTCTACCGCGCCTATGCGGCCTGGTCACCGCATCCCCAATGGGCGTTGCGGGCCGACTATCTGCTCGAGCGCTTCGATCGCGACCCGGCGTTCACCGGCAATACGGCGCGCGACCTCGATTCGCAGCGCCTGCAACTGGGCGTACGCTACTTCCAGTCCACCGGGCTCAGTGCTGCACTTACCGCGACCTACTGGCGGCAAAAAGGCGAGTTCGGCGACAACAATGCATTCCAGTCGGGCAGCGAGAACTTCTGGACCGCTGATGCATCGGTTTCATACCGCCTGCCCAACCGCATGGGATTCGTGTCGGTGGGCGTATCCAACCTGTTCAACAAGCAATTCCGCTATCTGGATACGGACATAGCCAGTCCGACGATCCAGCCCCGACGCATGGTTTTTGCCAAGGTGACCTTCGTTCTTCCATGACGAGGCGCTGCCAATTTTTTACTGGCATTCAATGCATGGAATATTAACTACTGGAGGTTCACAAGATGATCAAGAAAATTGCGATCGCGGCGTGTTTGGCCAGCGCCCTCATGATGATGTCGGTGTCGGCCAACGCGGCGGCCTATTTCATCGGGGGAAAGTGGTATTACTTCTCGCTCGACTTCGAGGCCGACATCGCCAAGATCACCGGGAGGGACATCAAGATCGGCACCTATATCGGCGCCAACGTCAAGATACTTGACTCCAACGTCCAGTGCGCCAATCCGCAGGGCGCTCTCGTCGAGCCAGGCAAGGGACCGCAGCTTGCGCTCTACGGGACTTCGGAAGCCATTACAGACGACAACCTGAATCGGAAGATCGACAGAACGAAAGGGACCAGCTACACAACGACCGCCGTGGTTGCGCTGCCCAAGGAGCCAGTTGTCAGTCCCTGCAAGGACCCCAACGGTCAATCTGCTTGGCAGCCGGTTTACTGGCAGAAAAAGGTCTACGGCGATCTCGCGGTGAAGGTCAACGACAGCAAGCTCAGGTACGTCACCGGGAGTTCTGCAGGCACCGAGTTCCCGAACACGGACGATTGGGTATTTGTCTACCTGCCCACCGTATTCAAGTTCAAGGGGACGCTGGCCAACTCCGAGACGGTCGACGGATACGACTTCGTTTACGGAGCATGCACGTTCCCCGAAAACATCGAACCGGGCGCGAACTACTACGGAGAGGCATATAGCCTGCGCAACCCGCCGGTCGCTGGTTGGGCGGCAGCGAAGGTCGGTTATTTCTGCGGGGCAATCCAACCAGGAGACTACTGACCAGGCTGCGCGTCGACTTGGGTCTGGTGGGGGC
>JBBKVW010000475.1:0-4472 GCA_037968655.1 Burkholderiaceae bacterium | reverse complement strand
GGCGATCTGGTCGGCGGCCTGAATGTGTCGATGCCAATGGGCCATGAAAGCAGCGAAGACGCTGTGCGGCGCGTGCTGCCGGTGCTGCAGGAGACGGCGCGCGCGATGCGCAACATGATTTGACTCGCGCAGCGGGCACTATCACTCGGCCGGGCCGCAAGCACATTGAAGTCAGGCCGGACTTGGGTTGCGCAAGGGCACGGCAAAACCGCGCGCGACCGCCGGTCGCGCCATCATCGCCCGGTACCAGCGCTGCACATGGGAAAACTCGGCCAGATCGACCTTATGCCGTTCGTGGCGCCAGGCCCAGCCCAGGATGGCGAAGTCGGCGATCGACAACTCTTCCGCGAAAAATGCGCGCTCGGACAGCCACTGATCCATCACGCCGTACAGGCGCCGGGTCTCGGCCATGAAGCGTTCCAGGCCGTAGCGCCGGTCGGCCTCGTTTGCCAGCGCAATGAAGTGGTGCACCTGCCCGGGCATCGGACCGAAGCCGCCCATCTGGAACATCAACCATTCGAACGCGGCAACGCGCTTGCGTGGATCGGCGGGCAGGAACTTGCCCGTCTTCTCGGCCAGATAGATCAGGATGGCGCCCGATTCGAAGACACTGATCGGCAAACCGGCAGGGCCGTGCGGGTCCACGATGGCCGGGATCTTGCCGTTCGGACTGAGCGCCAGGAACTCCGGCTGCCTCTGCTCGCCTTTGGTGATGTCGACAACATGTACTCTGTAGGGCAGCCCCATTTCTTCCAGCGCGACGCTGATCTTGCGGCCGTTGGGGGTGTCGAAGGCATACAAGGCGATGGTCATGGTTGCTCCTGTCTGGCTGGGATATGCATGCGGATTGTGCGGTATGACAGGCCCAGTCCTGTCGTTGCACGAGCTGGCGCCGAACAGTTCAGCAGCGGCACCGGCACGCGATCTGCGACTACGCCGCAGCGCCGGGATGTCGACGCGCAGATGTGTCGCGCGGTTGGCTTGGTGGACAATCCGGCCCACGCATGAACCGCCACACCCTGCAACTGGTCGCGCTGTCCGCCTTGTGGGGCACATCCTTCATGCTCACCCGCTTCGCCGCACCAAGCCTGGGGCCCAATTTGCTGGCAGCCTTGCGCATGGGCATGGCAAGCATCGCGCTGGCCTGCCTGATGCGCTGGCTGGGCCAGCGCTGGCCGCTCGAACACTGGCGTGAGATCGGCCTGCTGGCGTTGCTGGCGGTGGCCGCCCCACACGCCATGTTTGCCTGGACCGCGCTGCACATGCCGGCTGCCTATTCGGCCCTGCTGTATGTCTGCTCGGTGCTGTTCGGCGCCATCGCCTCGGCCTGGATGAAAGAAGAAGCATTGACCGCACCCAAGCTCGCCGGCTGCCTGCTGGGTATCGTCGGAGCGGCATTCCTGGTGCAGCTGGGGCCGGTGGAGCCGACGCCGCGTCTGGTACTGGCCGTGGCAGTGGCTGTCGTCGGCTCGGCACTCTCGGGCATGTCCACGCCCATGCTTAAACGTGCGGTGCAGCGCATGGACCCGCTGGCGATCACCGCCGGCATGCACGCTTTTGCCTTTGTGCTGCTATTGCCCGGCGCCGCAATGGACTGGCCGCGCGCGCAGTTCACAACCCAGGCGCTGGCGGCCGTCTTCATGATGGGCACCTTCACCTCGGGCCTGGCCTGGTGGCTCTACGCCCGCATCATGCGCCATGTGGCACCGCTGGTGGCGTTGAGCTCGACCTTCATGATCACCGGCTTTGGCGTGCTGTGGGCAGTGCTGTTCCTGGGCGAACGGATCGACAGCGGCATGTACATCGGTGGCGGCCTGCTGCTGTTGTCCTGCCTGCTGGTGATGGGCTTCGACCCGCTCCAGGCATGGTCCGATCTGATGTCCAGGTTGCGACGACGCTGACTGCGCACACGGCGGGCATCCGGCCCACGCTGTGAACGCGTCGCGCCGGTGCCAAGTTCAGGCCATGCCATGCCGCACAATGGGCCGTCCATGCAGACCAAGTACTTTGCCCAGCTGGCGGGCCTGTCGATCCTGTGGGGAGCGACCTTTCTGTTCACCCGCGTTGCCACACCGGAAATCGGGCCGAGCCTGACGGCGGCCGGCCGTATCGGGCTGGGCGCTGCGACGCTGGCGCTGATCATGCTGTTCACGCGCCATCGCTGGCCCTGGGAGAACTGGCGTGCACTGTCGGTGCTGGCCGCGCTCAGCATCGCAGGGCCCCACTTTCTGTTCGCCTGGTCGTCGCTGCATCTGCCGGCTGGCTACAGCGCCGTGCTCAGCGTGACATCGGTGATGTTTGGCACCTTTACGTCGGCCTGGCTGCGCGAAGACACGCTGACCCGTTCCAAGCTGGTCGGCTGTGTCGCCGGGTTCGCCGGTGTCGCGCTGGTGGTACAGCTCGGGCCGATGCGCCCGACGCCCGAACTGCTGGTGGCGGCCATGGTCGCGATCCTGGGTTCGGCCCTGTCGGGTTCTTCGGCGCCGCTGCTCAAACGTGCGACCAGGACCATGGAACCGCTGGCCATCACCGCCGTCCTGCACGTGATCGGGTTCGCGCTGCTGCTGCCCAGCGCGCTATGGACTTTGCCCGATGCGAACTTCACACCGGGCGCCATCGCATCGGTCGCCGTCATGGGCATCTGCACCTCGGGCCTGGCCTATTGGCAGTACATGCGCATCGTGCAAAAAGTCAGTCCGGTGGCCGCGCTCAGTTCGACCTTCATGGCCACCATCTCGGGCATCATCTGGGGCCACCTGGTGCTGAATGAAAAGTTCTCCGGCGCCACCTATGCCGGCGGCCTGCTGGTGCTGGCCGCAACCGTGCTGGTGACCGGCTTCAACCCGTGGAAGCGCCAGGCGCCGCCGGCACCCCTTGGGCCAGCCCCAGCCGACCCGCCCGCAGCGCACACGCAGCCGCCGCCAAAGCCGTGACGGCGCAGGCCCAGAACACGCTTTGCAGCCCATAGGCCGAACTGAGCAGGCCACCGAGCAAGCCCGCCAGCACACCCGGCAGGCCGTAGCCGATGACAGTAAAAAGCGCCTGACCACGCCCGCGCATGCGTCCCGGGAAAAGCTGGGTCAGCAAGGCAATGCAGCTGGCATGGTGGGCGGCAAACGTGAAGGCATGGGCGATCTGCGCCAGCAGCATCAGCAACAGCACGCCGGCGCCAACCGCCGTCACGCCCATGCGCGCAGCGGTGATGCAGGCGCAGACCACCAGCCAGGTCGTCACCGGCAGGCGCGGCATCCAGCGACCCTGCCAATAGAACCAGCCGATCTCGGCCAGCACCGAGACCGCCCACAACAGGCCGATCACCGTCTTGTCGTGCCCATTGGCGTCCAGGTATAGCGACAGGTAGATGTAGACGCCCATGTGCGACAGCACATGAAAAAACAGCGACGCGAAAAACCATTGCGTCGATCGCTGCCGCAAGACCGGCCATACCGCCGCGCTGGCGGCATCGCCCGACACCGGCTCGCGCTGATCGGGCAGCTTCCAGGAACACAGAAAAACAGCCAGCAGGGTCAGCGTCGTGATGACCGGAAAGTAGCGCATGCCAAAGCGATCGAACCAGGCGCCGGCCAGCAGCACCGTCAGCAGGAAGCCGCAGGAGCCCCACATCCGCACCCGGCCATAGCGGCGCAGGTCGAACACGCCACCCTGGCTCACCAGATGCGCCATCGCCGCTTCGCTCATCGACATCATGGCGCTGGTGTTGGTGAAGGTCACCAGCAGCACCAGTGCCAGCCACCAGACACCAAAGTCGAACCAGAAACCGAACGAGGCGACGAAGGCCACGCCGGCACCCAGGCGCAGCAGCCTGACGCGCTCACCGGTGCGGTCGCTGAGCGAGCCCCAGGCATAGGGGGCAAACAGGCGCGTGGCAGCCTGCACCGAGGTCAGCAGGCCGATCGCCAGCAGACCAACGCCCAGGTCCTTGAGCCACAGCGACAGATAGGGATTGAAGAAGCCGATGTGGGCGAAATAGCTGGCCGAGAAGGCCGCAAATGGCAGCAGCGGCCGCGTGGCAGCCGCCGCCACGCTCATTGCGAACCAGGTGCGGCCGCCTGGGCGGCAATCGGCGCCATCGGCGCCACCACGTCGGCGTTCTGGGCGCGCTGGCGCAGTGCATGCTCCATCACCACCAGCGCCAGCATCGCCTCGGCGATCGGCGTGGCGCGGATGCCGACGCAGGGGTCGTGCCGGCCCCTGGTGCTGACTTCGGTCGAGTTACCGGCCATGTCGACCGACTCGCGCGGCGACAGGATGGAACTGGTCGGCTTGATCGCGATCGACAGTTCCAGATCCTGCCCGCTGGTGATGCCGCCCAGCGTGCCGCCGGCGTTGTTGCTGCGAAAGCCGTCCGGCGACAGCGAATCGCCATGGCTGCTGCCGCGCTGCGCCACGCTGGCCAAGCCGGCGCCGATCTCGACGCCCTTGACCGCGTTGATGCCCATCATGGCGTAGGC
>JBBKVW010000474.1:0-4079 GCA_037968655.1 Burkholderiaceae bacterium | reverse complement strand
GTTGCGAGATCGCCAGCCCCAGTCCGCTGCCACCGTAGCGCCGCGACGTGCTGTTGTCGCCCTGTGTGAAGCGCTCGAAGAGGCTCGGAATCTCCTCGGCCGCGATGCCGATGCCCGAGTCGCGCACGCTCACCGCCCAGTCGATGCGATCGTCGCCGCGCGGCCGGTGCTGCGCGCGGACCACGACCCTGCCGTGGTCGGTAAACTTGATTGCATTGCCGATCAGGTTGAACAGCACCTGGCGTATGCGGCCAGCGTCGCCTTCGAGGACGGCGGGCAATCCGGCAGCGTGTTCGACCGCCAGGGCGATGCCCTTGCCCGTCGCACGCTCGGCAAGCAAGGCCACCACTTCGTCGATCAGCCGCTGAGGTTCGAAGGGCGACAGTTCGACGCTCATCCGCCCGGCTTCGAGCCTGGACATGTCCAGTATGTCGTTGATGATGGTCAGCAGCGCTTCGCCGGAGCTGCGAATCGTCTCGACATAAAGTCGCTGCTTGGCGTCCAGCGGTGTGGCCAGCAGCAAGCCATTCATGCCCAACACGCCATTGAGCGGCGTGCGGATCTCATGGCTCATGTTGGCCAGGAAGCGCGTCTTGGCTTCGCTGGCGGCCTCGGCCGCCTGCTTCGCCTGCTCGAGTTCCTCGGCAACCGCCCGGTTACGCGTGACGTCACGGTAGATCGACACGATGCCACCCGAGGCAGTCATGTGTTCGACCGTGCTGACGACGATTCCGCCGGGTAGGCGCTGCTCGAATTCGAAACCATCGGCTCGGTGCCTGGCCACGCGCTCTGCGACCCAGGCACGGCGTTGCGTCTCGTCGGCGTTCGGCAACACCGCCGGCACACCCCTCAGTGCAAGGGTCGTGAAGCTCATGCCCTTGGCAAGCAGGTAGCGCGCGTGCGGAAACAATTCCAGATAGCGCTCGTTCCACGAAACCGCCTTGTCGTCTGCGTTCCACAACAGGAAGCCCTCGTCCATCGACGCCAGCGCCTCTTCGAGAACATGCCTCGCATTGACCGTCTCTGCATTCGCGGACGTGAGCCGGGCCAGATAGGCCTGCGCCAGTGCTCCCAGGACGATCGCCAGTCCGACGAACACGCCGCCGAAGGCAAGGGTCGTGATGCGGGCGTCGCGCCAACGGGCCCAGGCGGCCGCCTCAGAAATGCCGGCGCTCACCAGCGCCGAGCCGTAGACAGTGGGTCGCATCGAGGTGAATGCCGCTGCATCGCTCAGGCGCCCCGGCATCCGTTGCGCGGCCCCGGTGGCCAGACGTGCATCAACGGGCGTGGCATGGCGAAGGCCAAGCAACGAATCGTTGGCCGGCACGCTGGCCAGGAGCACCCCTGTCTCGTCTTCCAGCGCGATGCTCAGACCGTCGATATCGACCGAAGGCGCCATCGTCGTCGTCAGGGCCGACACCGGCACCGCGGCGACGGCCAACAGCCGGTCCGGGCCCCGCGGCCCCAAAGGGCGGGCGAAGTACAGCACCTTCTCGCTGCTGCTGAAGAAGGTGGCCGGCGAGCTGATGGCCATGTGAGGCGCGGGCTGCGACAGTACCGTCGAGAGGAATCCCTTGGGCAGGACCGCCCCCAGGCGGACGGTGGCCTCGTTGGCGGCCGCTAGCACGCGCCCGTGCGAATCCAGCAGCATCAGGTCACGCACGAGCAGGCGCTGGTTGACGATCGCGCGCAGCGTCTCGGGTGCCTTCACTGAGTCCACCGTGTGGCCGCCGGCAGTGAACATGCCAGGCAAGTCCGCCAGACCGGCGAGCGTGAGGTCAAAGGCGATGAAACTGCGATTCAACGACGCTTCCGCGCCGCGGGCCATGCTTTCAGCCTGCTGGCGCACGACAACCTCCGCCTCGCGGCGGAATTCGTTCACCAGCAGTACGGTGATGCCTGCTACGCACAGCGAGAACAGCCCGACGACCAGCCAGACGAAGCGCGGGCCGGACAAGGAGCGGATCATCGACGCGTGGCGCTGGCTTCGATGCCGGTGACCCGACCCAGCGTGTCGTTCCAGACCGCGACGCATTGGGGGCCGCAGCGCTGTAACCAGCGCGGCAACACTGTCGACACGAGAATGTCGTGCCAGCGCCGGCGGTCGGTGCTGGCCTCCGGTACCACCACCATGCGCCCACGGCGGCCGTCGACGCAAGACGGATCGCCACGGTTGCAGGCCAGCCCTTCGCTGGTCTCGCGGTCCGCGTCGGCCCAGATCTTGCGCTCCAGGTTCGACAGTTCGCGCTGCAGCAGGCTGCGCACGTCGGGCGGGAGCGCGCTCCATGCCGCCGTATTAGCGCCGAAAATGGCCAGCCCCCAGTTGGCAGCCATGGTGTGAACGTGGGTCGTGACCTCGTGCAGGCCGATGGTGTTGCCGGACATCGTGCCGGTGATGGCGCACTCGATGTCGCCGCTGCGCAGCTTGGGCACGATATCGCCGAACGCGGTCTGCACTGGCACCGCGCCCAGCGCTTCGACGAGATCTGACTGCGATGCGTTGGAGCTACGGATGCGCCGGCCGGCCAGATCGGCCAAGCCGCTGAAGGGCCTGTTGCAGAAAGTGACCTGCGCCGGATAGACGTATACGGCCAGCGTCTCGATACCCCAGCGTTCGCGTAGGCGCCTCTCGAGGTAAGGCCTGAAGGCCGCGAAATTCCTGCGCAGGGTCGCGATGTCCGGATTCAGCCCGGCCAGATCGGGCGCGCCGAGTTCGGGGTCCTGGGTGGCCACCAGCGGCAGCAGCGCGGTGCCGAAAGGAACGGCGCCGATCTGCATCAGGCGCAGCATCTCATTGCCGCTCAGGCCGGCCTGGTCGAAAGGAACGATGTCCGCGCTGACCCGCCCGCCGCTGAGGCGTGGCAGTTCGCGCGTCCAGAACGGCAGCTCGTGGTGGGTGTACTGGTTCAGCTTGCCTAGGCCGCCAACGACGCGCAGGCGCACGGGTGGCTCAGTCTGCGCATGCACGGCAAGGCTGGACATCGTCAGTGAAAGCGTGGCCGCGATGACCGTGGCCGCCCAGGATCGGCGAATGGGTTGCTGCAAGGTTTCTGTCCCGCCCTTTGTTCGAAAGACCGGCATTCTTCCATACGAGTAGGCCATCGCGTTGCGTGCGTTGCTGCGCAATCGGTCACTACCAGGTTGTCGACCTCTGTCCAGTCGAACTCGAACGAATATTCATGGCCTATTCCGTTGAAGAACTCGGTCTTGGGAGCGCGCGGATATATAGCTGGTGCCGCTGTAGTGGGCCGGCGTGGCCGCTACATTCACGATGATCCCGGCATCCAGATCGATCAGGTAGTTCGTTGAGTAGGTGTAGAACGCAGGCCCGCCAGGGCGCGGCCGTCCAGCGTGCCGCAGGATCGATCGATGGGCGACCGGTGTGGCTGTAGAACTGCCCGAGGTGAGAACGCAACTCACCGAGGTCGAAGAACCGGGCGATGCCGCGCGGCAACTGATTGCGCGGGACGTGATCGTCGAGGTTGAAGGAGTAGAAGAGTCTGTACTGGCTGCCACCCCGTTGACCCATCATCGCGATGTGCTCCCGTCAATCGATTGCCTTCAACGTGGTCGAGGCAACACGGTTTTCCAGGGAGTTCTGAATAGAGGCGAAGCGGTCGGTCGACCAGAAGACTGCCAGGGTCTCCTGTGGGTCGAGAGTGCCTCGTCGCGCTCTTGGCAAGCGGCTGTTGAGTGGCCAAGTCCTGCCTTGCCGCCTGAGGGTCCCCTCGAACGACCGCTTCTCACGAACCCTGAATACTGCGGCGCAACGATGAACGATCGCAATCTGGGTACACCGGACAGTCGTCGAAGAATCTGCCACCGTCCGGAGTGGGTCGAGATGGTGAGGTCGCCACGCAGAAGACTGGTCGTTCAGCACAGGCTAGCTCGGATGACCACTGTCGGCAACGGCGACGACCTGGAACTCCCGGCCAGCGGTCGATTTCGGACGACCGCTCCGGGTGAGGCCATCTGGCCTTGCCCATGTTCAACGTAGTCCATAGCCACTCGGTTACCCGGCTTTCTTTGACTGGCCCGCGTGCCAGTTTGCTTCGTACCTCAACGGGCTGACGTAGCCC
>JBBKVW010000473.1:0-6697 GCA_037968655.1 Burkholderiaceae bacterium | reverse complement strand
TATGTCGGTCTGTGGCAAATCGCAGCGCCCGGCTGGCTGGCATTGGTGGCCTGCGTTGGCGTCACCGCCGGCCTGCGCGCTCTGGCGCTGTGGCGCAACTGGGAACTGCCGGCCTGGCGGGTGTGAGCCGGCCAGGCGGGCCGCAGTTGCCGGTCGCGTCAAACGCGCTCCAGTTCTACCGCCATGCCCTGCCCGACGCCAGCGCCGACGCCCATGTCGTAGACCGCATGGCCACCAATGCCAGCCAGCCGGGCGCTGCGATTTGCCACAGACCGACATAGACCCAGCCGCCAAGGAAGGCACATACCGCGTACGGGCGATGGTCCTTGAAGGCGCTGGGAATCTCGTTGCACACCATGTCGCGCAGCACGCCGCCGAACACGCCGGTGATGATGCCCATCAGCACGGCCACGACGGCGGGCATCTGCAAGAGCAGCGCCTGATGCACGCCGGTGGCGGCGAAAAGGCCCAGTCCCAATGCATCGGGCCACTGTATGGCGCGCTCAGTCAATCGAAAATGGCGCTGGCGCAGGAACGCCATGGCCAGCACGCACAGGGCCAGGATGCCCCACAGCACGTCTACATGGCGGACCCAGAAAAAAGGGCGCTGGTCCAGCAACAGGTCGCGCAAGGTGCCGCCGCCAAATGCGGCCAGGAAACCGACGACACACACGCCCACCGCGTCCAGCCGCTTGCGCGCCGCTTCCAGCACGCCCGACAGCGCAAACGCGGCGGTGGCGCCCAGTTCCACCAGCAATCGAACTGTTTCGCCCCAGAACTGAACATTTTGCATGCGGGGATTGTCGCGTTGTGAACCTGCCCATCATCACCGACCCCTGGTTTTATCTGGTGAGTGCGCCGGCAGTCCTGTTGCTGGGAATCAGCAAGAGCGGATTTGGCGCCGGCTTTGGATCGCTGGCCGTTCCCATCATCGCGCTGGCGGTCACGGTGCCCCAGGCAGCGGCGATCCTGATGCCGGTGCTGCTGTTGATGGACCTGCTGGGCATGGCCGCGTTCCGCAAGGACTTCGACCTGCGTCTGCTGCGTTTCCTGCTGCCGTTCGGCTTGCTCGGCACAGTGATTGGCACCCTGCTGTTTCGCTTGCTCGACGCGCATCTGGTGGCCGGCATTGTGGGCGGGTTCACCTTGTTGTTTCTGGCCCAGCGTCTATTGTTTCCACCCAAGGCCGACAGCCCGCCGCCGCCGCGCTGGCTGGGTGCGCTGCTGACCACCACCTCGGGCTTCACCAGTTTTATCGCCCACGCCGGCGGCCCGCCGATCGCCGCCTATGTGATTCCGCTGCGCCTGTCTCCGGTGCGGTTTGCCGCGACGATGGCGTTCTTCTTCTTTTTCATCAACCTGTCCAAGTGGATTCCCTACGCCTGGCTGGGCCTGCTCGATCTGCGCAACATGGCCACCTCGATGGTGCTGTTGCCGCTGGCACCGATCGGCGTCCGGGCCGGTGTATGGCTGGCGCGGCGCATCGATCCCCGGCTGTTCTACCGCTTGCTGTACCTGGGCATGTTTCTGACCGGGGTCAAGTTGTTGTGGGACGCCTTCAACTGAGCGCAATTGCCAGCTTGCAGCGCCACGTCAGTTGTCGGGTGACGCCTGCTCGTGCGAGGCCGATTGCCGATCGGCTTTGCGCTTGGCTTTCTCCAACCGCTCCTGCGCCATCTGGGCCTCCAACTGCTGGCGGCCTTGCTTGACCACTGCAATCATCTTGGCGCGGTCCTGGTAGTGCGGATGCATCTTCTCGAACAGCGCCAGATTGTGGCTGCGAAAGCGCCGCGCACTGCGGTCGGCTTCGGTGGGGCTGCGGCCCAGCAATTCCAGCACGCTGCGCCCGCTGCGCAGGCTGGACTCGAACAGTTCGCGCTGCACCAGCATCACGTTGCGATCGCGCAGCTGGTTCCAGTGCGTCACATCACGCGCCCGCGCGACGATCTGCAGGTTTGGAAAATGCGATTGGGCCAGGTCGACAATGGCCAGTGACTGGCCGACATCGTCAACCGCCACCACCAGCACCTTGGCCGAGGCAGCGCCCGCCGTGCGCAGCAGATCCAGCCGCGATGCGTCGCCATAGAACACCTGATAGCCGAAACTGCGCGCCGCCTCGACCATCTCGGCGTCGTGTTCCAGCACCGTGCAGGCAACGCCTTCGGCCAGCATCATGCGGCCCACGATCTGGCCATAGCGTCCGAAACCGGCGATCACGACTGGCGCATCCTGCGGTTCGGCGATTTCGTCCATCGTGACCGTGCTGCGGCGTGCGAATCGCGGCAGCAGCCATTTGTCCAGCGCCACCAGCAGCAGCGGCGAGACCAGCATCGACACGGCCACGGTGCCGATCAGCAAGGACGCCGTCTGCGGCGAAAATACCCGGGCTCCGGCTGCGGCCTGGAACACGACGAAGGCGAATTCACCGCCCTGCGCCAGCAACAGCGTGAACACCGGCCGGTCCTGCAGTGGCAGTCCCATCTGCGTTGCCAGCGTATAGATGACCACGCCCTTGAGCAAAAAAAAGCCGAACAGGATCGCCGCCATCAGGCCGGGCGATGCGATCAGCACGCCAAAGTCGATGCTCATGCCTACAGCGATGAAGAAAAGGCCCAGCAGCAGCCCTTTGAACGGCTCGATGTCGGTTTCCAGTTCGCGCCGGTACTCGCTTTCGGCCAGCAGCACGCCCGCCAGGAAGGCGCCCAGCGCCATCGACAGACCGACCTGCTGCATCAGGCTGGCAATGCCCACGACCAGCAGCAGCGACGCCGCAGTGAATATCTCGGGTGTGCGCGAGCGCGCGATCCAGCGAAACAGCGGGCGCAGCAGCAGCCGGCCGCCCAGCACGATGGCGCCGATCACCGCAAGGATGCGCGCCGCTTCCAGCGCAGGATGCGTGGCCGCGCCCCCATGTTCCCCGGCGGCGATTTCAGCGCCCAAGAGCGGCAGCAAAGCCAGGATCGGTATCGCCGCCACATCCTGAAACAACAGCACCGAAAAAGCCGCCTGGCCACTGCTGGTGGGCATCAGGTTGCGCTCGGCCATGACCTGCAGGGCGATCGCCGTGCTCGACAGCGCCAGTCCCAGCGACGCCACCAGCGCGACTTTCCAGCCCACGCCAAACAGCATCGCCAGGCCGGTGAGCGCCAGCGCGCAGCCCAGCACCTGGGCGCTGCCCCAGCCGAAGATCGGCCGACGCATGCTCCACAGTCGCTTGGGCTCGAGCTCCAGCCCGACCAGAAACAGCATCAGCACGACGCCAAATTCAGCGAAATGCAGTATGTCCTGGACATTCGTGACCAATCCCAGACCCCAGGGACCGATCGCGATGCCCGCTGCCAGGTAGCCGATGATGGAGCCCAGGCCCAAGGCCCTGGACAGCGGCACCGCGATCACCGCGGCGCTGAGGTAGATGAAGCTGTTGACCAGCCAGGATGGCGCGTGTTCCATTGTCCGGGTTCAGAAAGCGGCCGCAGGCGAACTGGCAGCGCATGCACGCAGTCGGGCAGGCTGGATTGTCATGTCGCAGCCATGTCGTTCGCGAGGCCGCCCCAGGAAGGTCTGCGCCCCCTCGTGGGGCCAGGCGGAGCCAGGTTTGGGGGCGCTACCATAGCACTCAGTCGCAGTTCCGGGAGCCATCCGATGCCAGTCGTTGTTGTTGCCAATCCCAAGGGGGGTGTGGGCAAATCCACACTGTCCACGCATATTGCGGGCTATTTTGCGTCACGCGGCCATGCGGTGATGCTGGGCGACGCAGATCGGCAGCAGTCGTCGCGGCTCTGGTTGGGCCTGCGTCCTGCAACGGCGCGGGCAATTCAGACCTGGGATATCAATGCCGACCTGATAGCGCGCCCGCCAAAAGGCACGACCCACGTGGTGGTTGACACCCCGGCCGGGTTGCACGGCTGGCGCTTCAAGGACGTGATGAAGATGGCCGACAAGATCATCGTGCCGGTGCAGCCCAGCGTGTTCGATATTTTTGCCACGCGCGCTTTCCTGGACGATCTGGCCGCCAACAAGCATGCCGACAAAAGCAAAATCGCGCTGGTGGGCATGCGGGTCGATGCGCGAACCATCGCGGCCGACAAGCTGCACGCCTTTGTCGATTCGCTGGACCTGCCTGTGCTGACCTACCTGCGCGATACCCAGAACTACGTGCATCTGGCGGCCCATGGCCTGACATTGTTCGACGTTGCGCCGGGACGTTTCGAGAAGGACCTGGAGCAATGGCAGCCGCTGTGCGAGTGGCTCGACAAGAAGTCCCCCAAACCATAATTCAACTGGCCGATCGACCCATGAAAACCTTCAAGACCCTGTCAGATCTCACCGCCCAGGTGGGCCAGGAAGTGGCCGTCAGCAACTGGATCACCGTAACCCAGGAGCAGGTCAACCAGTTCGCGCAGGCCACTGGTGACCACCAGTGGATCCACGTCGACGTGGCGCGCGCGACGGCCGGGCCGTTTGGCGCACCGATCGCGCACGGCTTCCTGACGCTGGCGCTGTTGCCGCGCTTCTTTGAAGAGGCGATGGTGGTCGAGCAGACTGGCATGGGCGTGAACTACGGGCTCAACAAGGTGCGCTTCATGGCGCCGGTGCCGGTGGGCAGTCGCCTGCGCGCGCGCCTGAGCCTGGTGTCGAGCGACCCGATCGACAACGACGGCGTGCAATTGGTCTGGGACGTGGTAGTCGAACGCGAGGGCAGCGCCAAACCGGTGTGCGTGGCGCAGTCGGTGACGCGTCGCTACCCTTGAAACAGATCTATTGACGCGACGCGCTCGGGCCCGGCCCGGCGCTGCGCGCGTCGACACTCAGGTTGTGGCGGCTGGCAAAGTCGCAAATCCGGCCTGGCGCCAGGCTTCGAATACTGTGACAGCCACCGCATTGGACAGGTTCAGGCTGCGCTGGCCGGCCAGCATTGGCAGGCGCAGGCGCTGGCCTGGCGCAAAGCTGTCGCGTATCGCGTCGCCCAGGCCACGGGTTTCGGAGCCAAAGACCAGCCAGTCTGCGGGCTTGAATGCGACTTCGTACGGGCTGCGTGTGCCACGGGTGGTGAGCGCGAACATGCGCGCGGGGTCAGGGCGCTGATCACGCAGAAAATCAGCCCAGCTGGCATGGCGCTGCAAGGGCGCGTATTCGTGGTAGTCCAGGCCGGCGCGACGCATGTGCTTGTCGTCCAGCGAAAACCCCAGCGGCTCAACCAGATGCAATTGGCAACCGGTGTTGGCCGACAGCCGGATGACGTTACCGGTGTTGGGCGGAATTTCGGGTTCGACCAGCACGATATGAAACATGGGCCCGATTGTCCCTTGTCACGCGGCGTCGCCAGAGCCCAGTTCGGCGCGCGCCAGCACCATGCCGGTGACGTGGGCAGCCCCGGCCCTGCGCAAAGCAGTAGCCGCGGCAAACAGCGATGCGCCACTGGTCATCACGTCGTCGATCAGCACGATTCGCTTGCCCGCGACCAAGGTTGATCGTTCGGGCTCGACTGCGAACGCCTGCTCGACATTGCGCAATCGGTCGGCGCGGCTGAGCGCGCTCTGCGGCGGCGTGTCAAGGATGCGCAGCAGCAGGGTCGGATCGTTCTTCTCGGGTGCGAGGTGGCGCGCCAATTCCAGTGCCTGGTTGAAGCCACGCGCACGCAATCGCTGTGTGGATAGTGGCATGGGCAACACCAGGTCCGCCTGATCGATTGCCGGCTCAACCCAGGGCGCATTGCCCAGTACAGCGGCCAGCGAAGCCGCCCAACCGGGTTGGGCCTGAAACTTGAAGCGTACGATCAGTCCCGCCCACGGGAACGCATAGTGCACCGCCGCCACGCAGCCGTCCAGCGGCGGCGGATGCTTGATGCAGGCACCACACTGCGCAACAGTGTCGTTGACTGGTATCGCGCAACTCAGGCAGCGGGTGCAGGGCTGGGCAAACAGCGTGATGCAGGCCTCACAGATCGGCTCGGACGGCCAGCTGCGGCAGACCGCGCACTGGCTGGGCAGGCGGTCGGCTATGCTCTGAAGCAGGGCGCGAAACATCGGGCCAATATATGCTGTGCCAGCCCAAATTGACCGATGTCCGCCGACCTTCCTCCCTCAATTGATCCACGTGCTGCTGCGCGATGGGCGCAGCGTCCGGCGACCACTGCGCCCTGGCTGCACGAGGAGATCGGCCGGCGCATGCAGGAGCGGCTGCAATGGATCCGCCTGCAGCCAAAGTCCTGGGTCGATTGGGAGCCTTTGCGCGGCGGCTTGCTGGCCCATGGTGCAGTCGCGCGAACCTATCCCGAGGCGCCACGCTGGGTCGTCGAACCGACGGCGCTGCGCCGCAGCGCCGCGCTGCAGGCGCTGCGCGCAGCCTGGTGGCGGCCAGCGCGCTGGTGGGGGGCTCCGCTGCGGGTTCAGGCGCCGCCGGATGGTTCTGCTGACATGGTGTGGGCCAATATGGCTTTGCACATGGCGGCTGATCCGAAGGCCTTGCTGGGGCAATGGCATCGCATGCTGGCGCATGACGGCTTTCTGATGTTCTCGTGCCTTGGTCCCGATACCCTGATCCAGTTGCGGTCCGCCTATCGGTCCATGGGTTGGCCGGAACCGGCGCATGCGTTCACCGACATGCATGACTGGGGCGACATGCTGGTGGGCGCCGGCTATGCCGAGCCGGTGATGGACATGGAGCGCCTGACGCTGACCTACGCGTCCCCGCAGCG
>JBBKVW010000472.1:0-7992 GCA_037968655.1 Burkholderiaceae bacterium | reverse complement strand
CGCGCGAGGTGGCCGCGATGCCGGACTGCGGCAGTCTTCAATCTTTGGTGTGTAGGCCGATCCCCCGGCTAATCTCAACTGCCAGCTTCGCCCGTGTCGGCACGCGGCTCCAGCATCTGATTTGCATCGACCCATCGATCAAATTGCTCGGCCGTGACCATGCCCAGCCTCAGGGCTGCCTCGCGCAGCGTGCTGCCGTCACGATGCGCCGTCTTGGCGATGTGCGCCGCCTTGTCATAGCCGATGTGGGGTGCCAGCGCAGTCACCAGCATCAGCGAACTGTTCAACGCAGCCTGCAGCTTCTCTTCGTTGGCGACGATGCCGACCACGCAATGCTTTGCAAAGCTGCGCATGGCATCGGCCAGCAGGCGCAGGCTGTCCAGCGTGTCGAGCACGATCAGCGGCTTGTAGACATTGAGCTGGAAGTGACCCTGGCTGGCGGCAAAGCCGATCGCCGCATCGTGGCCGAAGACCTGGGCGCAGACCATGGTCAGCGCCTCGATCTGGGTCGGGTTGACCTTGCCCGGCATGATCGAGCTGCCCGGTTCGTTCTCCGGCAGTTGCAGTTCGCCCAGGCCGGCGCGCGGCCCGCTGCCCATCAGGCGGATGTCGTTGCCGATCTTGGTCAGCGCAATCGCCAGCATCCGGAGCGCGCCATGCAGTGCAACCAGGGCTTCATGCCCGGCCATCGCGGCAAACAGGTTGTCGGCCTGCACCAGCGGCAGGCCCAACGCGTCCGCCAGCCGCGCCGCGACCTGCGCTCCGAACAGTGGATGGGTGTTCAAACCGGTGCCGACCGCCGTGCCGCCTATGGCCAGCGCATGCACTGCCGGCAGGCTCTGGCGGATCTGTTGTTTGCACAAGTCCAGCTGCGCCGCGAAGGCGCCAAACTCCTGGCCCAGCCGCACCGGCGTTGCATCCTGCAAGTGGGTGCGGCCGATCTTGATGATGTGGTGCAGGCTGCTTGCCTTGTCTGCCAGTGCGCTACGCAGTAATTGCAGCGCGGGTAGCAGATCGCTTGCCGTCTGCTGTGCAACGGCGATATGCATGGCGCTGGGAAATACGTCGTTGGACGACTGGCCCCGGTTGACCTCGTCATTGGGGTGGATGCGGGCCGGGGCAGGGTCTGCCTCGTCCAACTTCGCCGTGGCCAGCCGGGCGATCACCTCGTTGACATTCATGTTGCTCTGCGTCCCCGAGCCGGTCTGCCAGACCGACAGCGGAAAGGCCTGGTCGTGCCCGCCCTGCGCAACGGCGCGCGCCGCCTCGGCGATTGGCTGCGCCCGCGCTGGTGCCAACAGCCCCAGTTCCTGGTTGACCAGGGCCGCGGCCCACTTGATCCAGGCCAGCGCGTGAATCTGTGCCAGCGGCATGCGCTGTTCGCCAATCGCAAAAAACTGCAGGCTGCGCGCGGTCTGCGCGCCCCACAGTGCGTCGGCCGGCACCTCGATGGGGCCGAAGCTGTCGGTCTCGGTTCGGTTTGCTGCCATGACCAATCCTCCAGATCCTGGCATGCATGCTAATGCGAAAGGCGAAAGCTCAGCCCTTGGTCAGATCACCCGGCTTGGCAATGATGGATTTGCAGCTGGAAGCTTCGGTTTCAAGCCCGCAACTGCAGCCGCGGTGACCCGGTCAATCGCTGTGTTTTTTGCCCTGGCCTTTATTGCCGCCCTTGCCGTTCCCGTAGTGCTTGTCGTTTTTCCATTTTTTGGGCTTTTTGTCCTTTTCGATCTGAATCGGGACATATTGCGTGGCGTGAATCCAGTTGCCCGGCTGGCGGTAATAGCCGTCGCCACGTCTCTCCCAGCGGTCCGGCTCCCAACGATAGCCCACGCGCTGCACGATGGTGCGCCCGCGAACCCAGACGTGGCGGTCGTTGTGCCAGGCCCAATAGCCGGGGGCCCAGACGTAGCCGGGAGCGATCGTTGGCGCGCTTTCGTAGATCGGCACCGGCGGTGCGATCGAGATGTTGATGTTGACCTGCGCGATCGCCTGTGAAGCGATGGCTAGCGCGGTCGCCGCCACTGCGGTTTTTGCGATCGTCAATAGGGGGTTCATGCTGGATTCCTTGTTGGGCGCGCGATGCTAGGTTCAGGTTGAACCCGGTACCTCGACGTACATGCAGTGTCGGCCGGCGCCGCGCCGGTGCACAGCGGACGGGCACCCGGATTGGGGTGGGCGATCTCCTACGCCGGTCGACCGATGGAGTTGGAGCGGATCGCACTGCATCGTCGGTTGCCGCAACGGGTGCCGTGCCGCGCTGTAGGACATATCTTTCAAGCGGCCCGGTGCAATGCCGATGGCACGAGCCCGATTACGGATGCATACTGGAATCTGACGCCATGCCCAAGCCATGCCCAGCCTCGTTCAAACTGCCATCGATCCGACGCGCGGCGAGCGTGCGGCGGTCGCACGTTCGGCGACAGAGCCGCCCTTCGACCCGGCGGCGCGCGACATGAACCGGCTCAAAACCTATATCGTGGAGGACAGCCCGGTCATTCGCGACAGCCTGATCGCCACGCTGGAAGAACTGGTGCCGGTCGATGTGGTCGGCATTGCGGAGGACGAATCCACCGCTGTGCAATGGCTCACGCAACCGGGCAATCAATTCGACCTGGTGATCGTCGATCTGTTTCTGCGCCAGGGCTCGGGTCAGGGCGTTTTGCGCGCAGCGCGCACGCTGACACCGCGCCACCACACGGTTGTGCTCAGCAATTACGCGACCATCGACATCCGGCGCAAGTGCCTGGAGCTCGGTGCGGACCGGGTGTTCGACAAATCCAACGAAATCGATGCGCTGATCCAGTATTGTGCGCAGTTGGCAGACAGCGGGACCAGTCTTGGCGGCCAGCCGTAGCGCGGGAAAACGCCAGCGGGCACAGCAGGGATGCCGCCTACTGGATCAGCCCGTTCTTGAGCGCGTAATAGGTCAGGTCACTGTTGGACTCGAGCTTCATCTTCTCCATGATGCGGGTGCGATAGGTGCTCACGGTCTTGACGCTCAGCGACATTCCCACTGCCAGATGACCAATCGTCTCCCCCTTTGCCAGGCGCAGGAAGACCTGCAGCTCGCGCTCCGAAAGCTGCTCGTGCACCGGTGTGTCGACGCCTTTGACCAGCCCGTCGGCGAGCCGCTCGGCAACGCCGGCCGAGATGTATTTGCGGCCCCGGCATACGGTGCGGATCGCCGCCACGATGTCCTGCGGGTCGCAGTCCTTGTTGAGGTAGCCGCTCGCGCCCTGGCGCAGCAGGGTCGTCGCATAGTGTTCCTCGGGAAAGCCGCTCAGGATCAGCACCGGAAGCTCAGGTGCGCGCGCCTTGATCGCCGCCAGCGCATCGACCCCGCTCTGGTCGGGCATCGAGATGTCCATCACGATGACGTCGACCTCGCCCTTGCGCACGATGTCCAGCGCGCCGCGGCCGCTGGAGGCTTCGGCGACGACCGAAAAATCGCTCTGGTCGGCAAAAAACTGGCGCAGTCCGGCGCGGACCATGGCGTGGTCATCGATGATGGCGATTCGTATCATGTGGGTGTAGGCAGGGTTTCGTTGAATGGTTCGATTTTGCAGGACGCAGCGGCGCGATGAAGCTGCTCGACGCGTTCACGCGCAATCGTATGGTGTTTCTGATCGCCTGTCTCGTGGCAATTGCGATCATGCTTATCAGCGAAGTCGCCTATTGGCAGTCGATTGGCAAACTCGACAAGGTGGGCGCCTTCAGGCGGGCGCAGGATAGCGTACAGAACCTGACGCAAGGCATGGTCGATGCAGAGGCCGGCACCCGCGGCTTCCTGCTGACCGGCGACCGGGAGTATTTGCAGCCCTATGAACTGGCGCTGGGCAGGATCGGGCAGGCGCTCGATCTGCTCGGGAAACATTTAGAGGCGGACGCTGATTCCACTGCGGCGCTGGGCCAACTGCGGGACATTGCACAGACCAAGTTGTCCGAGCTTGCGTTGACGATTCGACTGATCGAGGAGGGCAAGGTCAATGCGACTGCAGAAATTCTCAAGAGCGGCATCGGCAAGCAAAAAATGGACGAGATTCGGGCCATGGCAGGCGCCTTGCTCGCGCGCGAAGAACGCAATATCGCGCGCGGCCGCCAAGACATCTACCGGACCTTGTGGCTGAGCCGCGTCGGCATCGTCGTGCTCGGTGCCCTGGGTTTGTTGACGCTGTGGATGTACCAGCGCAAGACGGTCGCCCTCGCGCTCCAGCAACTGCAGCAGCAGCGCATGGTGCAGGCCGAGCGCGACCGGCTGGAAGTCGAGGTGCTCCAGCGCACGGCCCAGTTGACCGAACTGACGCAGCACATCCAGACCGCGCGCGAAGAAGAGCGCCATCGGCTGGCGCGCAACCTGCACGACGATCTGGGCGCGCTGCTGACATCGGCCAAACTCGACGCCGCGCGCATCCGGTCGCGCATTACAGCCACCTCGCCGGAGGCGCTGGAATTGCTGGCCCATCTGGTTGGCACGCTCAACAGCGGCATCGCGCTGGGACGGCGCATCATCGAGGATCTGCGACCGTCGGCACTTGGCAACCTGGGTCTGGCCGCGACGCTGGAGATCCTGGCGCGCGAGTTCGCCGAGAACACCGGTATTGAGGCGCATTGCGCGCTCGAGCCAGTCGAACTCGATCCCAGCTGCGAACTGACTGCCTATCGCCTGGTGCAGGAGGCGCTGACCAATATCACCAAGTACGCCGATGCGCGCCAGATATGGATCACGCTGGCGCCCAGGGGCGAGCGGGTCGAGGTGGCCGTGCGCGATGACGGAGTCGGTTTCGACCCGGTCCGGAAACCCGCGTCCGCATATGGTCTGGTTGGCATGCGCTATCGCGTCGAAGCTTCCGGGGGCCGCCTGTCGCTGATCTCGGCGCCGGGCAAGGGAAGCACGATAGCTGCGATCCTGCCGCGACGGCCACCGGACGTCGCGGCGCCTGAGCAGGCGGACGCGATCTGACGCGTTGTCGGAGCACTCCTACGACGGATGCAAACCTGGTCTGACGCTGCAAGGCGACATGCGCCGATCGTGCACGCCCGCGCGTGCACCCAAACTTGGCTTGTCGCGGGACAAGTGCCGCGACTTCCGCGCGATGCGGGATTCTGCAAACCATCCAGAGAAAGGGAAACGGCCATGTTGCATTACGCAGTTGTATTTTTTGTCATCGCCCTCGTCGCCGCGCTGTTCGGTTTCGGGGGAATTGCCGCGGGTGCCATGGGCATTGGCAAGATCCTGTTCTTCGTTTTCATCGTGCTTGCCGTTGCCAGCCTGCTGGTGAGCTTGCTGCGAAAGGGTTGAAACACGGGATCGGCAGTTCGTGCAGTGTGGATGGGGCATCGTCCTACACCCGCTTGCGGTACGCACTGATGGATGCCAATGCAAGCAGCTTTTACAGTGAGTCATCAGTCACAACTGACAAGCCCAATGGTGATGGGGCCTTTCATCACCCGGTTGCTGCCTGGCATCAACCGCCACTCGACTGGAGAAATTCATGAACTTTCGTACACCCCTAGCCGCCGCCGTTACCGCGGCCGTCCTGCTGACCGCAACCGGATGTGCCGTCACGCGCGGCCAGCAGTCCGTTGGCGCCTATGTTGACGACACCGGCATCACGACCCTGGTCAAGAGCCGCATGCTCGAGGACAAGCAGGTCGACGGTACGTCGATCAAGGTCGAGACCTTGAATGGCACCGTCATGCTGTCGGGCTTTGCCAAGAGCAGCACCGAGAAGTACACCGCCCAGAGCATTGCGCAAGGCGTGAGTGGCGTGAAGATGGTCAAGAACGAGATCACGGTGCGTCCATGAACTGGGATCGCATAGAGGGCGGCTGGAAATCGGTACTGGGCCAGGCCCGGTCGCAATGGGGCAATCTGACCGACGACGACCTCAGTGTCGTTGCCGGTCGGCGTGACCAGCTGATCGGCAAGATCCAGGAGCGCTATGGCGTGGCCAAGGATGAAGCCGAAAAGCAGATCGCCGCGTGGCAGCGCAAGGCCACCGATTCGTGGTTTGCCGACGAAAAAGATGGCACGCCGACGAAGTGATGGCAATGAAACAACCCTGGAGAAAATCATCATGAAAACACGCATCAGCAGTTACATGACCATGCCGGCCCTGGCATTGGTCGCGGTTCTTGGTCTGGCCGGCTGTGCCGGCATGACGCAGCAGGAAAAGGGCACTGCCACCGGCGCCGTTGTCGGCGGCGTGGTTGGCAACGTGCTGTGTGGCGGCCTGGCCTGCACCGGTGTTGGCGCCGCAGTCGGCGGCGTGGTCGGACACGAGGTGACCAAGAAGAAGTGAAGCCAGGGCCGCGGCAGCTGCTGCGGTCGGGTGAGAAGTAGCGCCTGCGCTGCGGCATCTGCCGTAGCCAGGCAGTGCGCCAGCCAGCGCGGTGCGCGATCCACGATGGGTCGTGCGACGCTTTCGGCTGGCGTTTGCACGTGCAGGAATCCGAGATCGCGCAGCAGGTACGGCGCCCTGGTTCTGCGCTGCGATGGCCCCAGCGGGGCGGTCCTTATTTGCTTCTGAACGCCAGCAGAAACACGCCGATCACGATGGCCCCGGCGCTGACGATGAGCGGGACATTGACGCTTTGCTTTTCCTCGACCTTCAGCGCAATGGGCCCCAGTTGCACGCCCGTGGATTGCTTGGTGTAGCTGAAGCCGCCATAGGCAAGTCCCAGGCAACCTGCGGCGATGAGAACGATTCCAGCCAGCTTTGCGATGTTCATGGGTTTACTTCTTTGCCGACGGCACAATTGCCTTCGGACGGTTCAGGGTGCTTGGAAAAGACAGGGCTGCGGCGATCAGCAGGATGCACAGCAAGGACGCTGCTGCGAGCGCCAACACGATGATGGTACTCACCTGCAATGCCGATCATGGCGTCGATGCTGGCGCCACAGTAGGGGCATCAGGGCCCGCGTGTGTCGGCAGGCGCGCGATCCGAGGCCGGCAAGTTGCCCTCCCATTGGCAGCCGTGCGTTCGACAGCGATAGCGCTGCACGGGAAAGAGCAGGCTTGCAAGCCGGTCCATTGGGCGCCTTGCGATTTGAATCAGGTCCTGTGCACAGGCCGGACAGGCGCGCCGCTTGCAGCTGTGTCCTGGCGCTTGCGCGCCGTTGGAGGAATAGGGCATGGGATATCTTCGCTGATCGGGAGGATGCAACTGCAGGCGATTGCAGTTCCGGATTGCGATGCATTGCGCACGCATTCATCGGACCGCCTGCGCCAAGTGCAGCCGGTCGCCGCCTTCCTGTCGATCTGGCGCCGCTTCGGTCGCGACGGGCATGCGATGCATCGCGCGAAGCGCCTCGCCCCGCGTCATGGACAGGTGCAGGGCGTCGACGAAACGGTCCATCATGGCACCGCCCAACACGAGGGACACGGTCAGGACCAGCACGGTCATCCAGGGCAAGCCGTTGCGCGGCGGTGGTGGTGCGAACAAACTGGACGGGGTCATGGGGCGCTCCTGCATCGCCGGGCTTGGCGATTGAAGCAATGTCGCATGGACAGCGTGCACCGGATATCGGGCATGAAGGCGACCCGATGTAGGACGGCGCCTTGCGCAATGGCGCAAACGCACCAATCGGAGCTGCGCCAGCCTGGTTGAATCAGGCCAGCATAGCGCCACCGTCATGCCAGCCTGCAGACGATAGCGCGAATCGCGCGCGGATCGAACCAGCAGGCGTTTACTTGCCGGCTTTGAAGCAGCGCCGCGCCTGATGCCGGCTCACCAGCGCGGCAAGCCCTCGAACGCCGGGTTTTTCCGCACGCCGCCGCGCACCAGCTCGCGCCCGTACTCCGCGCAACGCTGCAACGTCGGAATCACCTTGCCCGGGTTGAGCAGGCCCTTGGGATCGAATGCGGCCTTGAGCCCCAGCATCTGCGCGTTCTCGTCGGCGCTGAACTGCACGCACATGGAGTTGAGCTTTTCGACGCCCACACCGTGCTCGCCGGTGACGGTGCCGCCCATCGCCACGCTGGTCTCC
>JBBKVW010000471.1:0-3562 GCA_037968655.1 Burkholderiaceae bacterium | reverse complement strand
TTCAACCACCAGGTCACCAGCCTTGCGGCAGCGCCAGCGCCCGATGATCGAGCCGATCGCAATGCCGATCAGGAAGGCCGTCAGTACCGTCGAGAAAGCGAATGGCCGCCCGCCATGACCGAAGCCAGCCAGCCGGACCCAGGCGATCTCCTGACTGAGGCTCAGAAAGCCCACCGTGAACGACAGCGCAAGTGCGGTATTACGCATAGCGCCTGCTCGCCAACAACGCGCCGATGAACAGCGCGGCTGAAGCATTGGCTGCAGCCGCAAGCATGGCCGCTTCACGCAGGTCGAGCCAATAGAGCAGCACGAAGCCGGTGGCAAATGCGCCGGCGGCTGCGCCCAGCGTATTGACGCCATACAGCGCCCCGATGGCCACGCCCACGCCCGCCGCACGCCGCGACGTGTAGGCGACCAGCATCGGTAGCGTCGCGCCCATCAACAGCGTTGGCGGCAACAGCAGGGTAAAGGTCAGCAATGCCACGACCGGCTTGGACAGGCCACTCGCCCATTGGCCAGTCGCTGCGATCAGATCGATGCTGACGATGCCAAACAGGGCGATCAACACTTCGGCGCCGCAGAACAGGGCTGGAATTCTTGTCGGCAGTCGATCGGCCAGCGCCCCGCCCACCAGGCCGCCGATGCCCAGGCCGAACATGAAGATAGAAACCACCATGGTCACCGATTCGATGTCGACGCCAAAGGCGATGAACAGGCTGCGCTGCCACGCGACCTGATAGGTCAAGGCTGCCAGGCCGGACAGAAAGAACGGAATCCCCAGCAAGCGGGTCGATATCGGCACGGCCTGCCGCACGGGTGTGTGGTTCATTGCACGATCCATTCGCATTTGCCTTGCACCTGGGCGCGATCGAAGTCAACCGCGACGGGAATGTTGACGATCCGCTTCGCTTCGCGGAATGCCGGCGAGCTCAGGTCGAGCGTGGCGTCGGTTCCAGGCACCGCAACACCTGCCAAGGCCGTGACAGTGGGAAATATCGACGAACTGCTGCTGCGCAGTGCGCTGTTGCGGCGCAGTTGCGCAAGTGCGGCGTTGTCGCCTCTGGCCGGATGGTCACCGCTCAGCCACATGAAGGCCGGAATCCGGAAATTGCCGATCACGCTGAATCCATGCCCCATCTGGCCACATTGTTCGTCCGGCAGCAATTCACCATGGTCTGCCGCATAGAACAGGCTGGCCTGGCGGCCGGACTGCTCGATCGTCCGCAGCATGGCAGCGAGCACATGATCGGTGTAAAGCACGCTGTTGTCGTAGCTGTTGGACAGCGCGTCTGTGTAGGCCTGATCCCGGCGCCATCCCATCGACTCGTACGCACGCAGCGCTGGCGTGAAGCGCTCGAAGTCTTTCGGGTAGCGCTCCCAATAGGGCGCATGGCTGCCCTGGGTGTGCAGCACGACAAAGAGATTGGCCGCCGGGCGCGCCAGCGCATCCGCCAGCAATGGCAGCAATTGCCGGTCATCGCCCGGCTGCCCTTCCTTGAGCGCGGTGGCACCGGCCACGAAATGCCGGAATTCGGCGTCGGCGGCGAGTTCGGCAATCGACAGGTCGAAGTTGCCGCGTGAGCCCTGTGTCGAGAGCCAGTGGGTCTCGAAGCCGGCTTCGCGCATCACGTTGATCAGCGATGCCTCGGCGGTATACAGGCGCGGGTCGGACGCCGATTTGCGCGTCAGCATGATCGGCACGGCCTGCAGCGTCGACGGCCAGGCGCTGACCATGTCGCGCAGCACGATCAGGTCGCCGCGCTGCGACAGTTCAGGGGTCGTATCGCGTCCGTAGCCATACAGTGACCAGCGCCGCGGATTGGCGCTTTCGCCAATCACCAGCACGACGACCTTGCGCGTTCCGGGTTCTGGCAGCGGACTTTGTCGCGCACCGGTGCGCGTGGCCCGCCGCTGCGCCGCGGCAGCCTTCATCTGTGCCAGCTCGCCATAGTAGGTGGCGACCGTATGCACCCTGCCGATCGGAAAAGTGTTGCGCAGAATCGTGCCGATGCCCGACCGCAGCAGCGCGAACGGGCTGCCGGCTTCGGCGGACACCGCGGCTCCCAGTGCGCCTGCCGCAGGGGCAAAGGGGCTCCAGAACAATGCAAAAGCTGCGCCGACAAGTACCAGTGCCGCCGTCGCGCGCACCAGACGCCGTGCACGGGTGCGATCCAGCCGCACCGGATTTGAAGCCAATGCCGTCAGCCAGATGCCAAACGCCAGGGCCAGGCCCAGACTCAAGGGCAGCAGCCGGGCCAGCAGATAGTCGCGCACCTGATCCTGCGGGGTTTCCAACACGATGGCCAGCACATACAGGCCAGCCAGTTCGCGATGGTTCCACAGGTAATACAGCTCGAACGGCAACAGCACGATGGCTGGCAGCATCAGCGCCACGGCCCAGCGCGACCACGCAAACGCAATCTGCCAGGCGCCCACCACGAGCATCGCAAATAGGAGGAACAGGGTGCTGATCAGGCTGCGACTCTGCGCGAACAGCAGCGCATTGGGCGCCAACAGGGCAGCCATGTACAGCAGTATCGATACGATCTCCCAGGCCGATTGCGATGGTCGCTTGGCCTGACTTGGCGCAACTGTTGAAACTGGCACGGCTGGTAAAGGTTTGGTTGTGATGTTGTGTCGATGCGCACTGAAACGCTGCGAGCAAGGCAAGTCACCCAGCCGGTCGCCGTCAGGGTTTGCGGCAAGTTCCTGGCCGCCTTGGCCGCTACGCGTCATGCGCGTGCATTGGTCGCTGCGGCTTGCAACCTTCATGCGCACGACTCAAATGTAACGCCGTCCCATGGGATCGCAGCCATGACACTTGTCCCGGTTTTGCCAGGATTGAAGCCCCCTTAAATCGGGAGACATCGCGGATGCGCCGGTACCAATCCGAAACTATTCTTGGGCCACATCGACGGGGAAAGGATCGTGACTAGGCGATCGACCCACCGGTGCGACAGCTGGATGCGGACCAATGCACGGTAGGTCCGCAACCATTCGGACACACCGTGTGACGATTGCAATTTATCAACTTTAGGAGTCTCACATGAGCAATTTTCTGGCAAACATGAAAAGCGGCATGGCTAATTTCATCCGTGACGAAGAGGGCGCACAGATCGTCGAATACGCGCTGATCATCGCAGTCGTGTCGATTGCCTTGGTACTCGCGTTGACCGGAACAGGTGGCCTCAACATGGGTACATTCGTTGGCCGCGTAACGGCTTGCCTGACCGGCGGAATTTGCTCCTAAACGAGCGTTTGGACGTGAAAGCGGTTTGATGGAACGCACGATGCGAAGGGAAGGCGACTGCCTTCCCTTCGCATCATCATAGAAATTTAGAGGTGGTCACAATGCTTTTAGTGGAATGGTCCGGAGCGCAGGATTCGTTGATGGCGCTGCTGTTAGACGCCCGCACCGGCGTATTGCTGCTGCTGTTGCTGGCTGCGGCCTGCATCGACTACCGTACCCACCGCATTCCCAATTGGCTGGTGTTTACGGGCGCGCTGTATGCGCTGGTGTGCAATTCGCTGTTTCCGCCGATTGCTGGCGGCAACATTCTGT
>JBBKVW010000470.1:0-28875 GCA_037968655.1 Burkholderiaceae bacterium | reverse complement strand
CGCGGCTGACATCGGCCCAGGCAGCGCAGGACAGCGCCAGACCCAGGGCGCAGGCGGCCACCATGCGCACAACAAGCACACCACGCTGGCGCCGGGTCGACCCCGGGTACCGGTCATGCCATTGCGTAACGCCCGGTGCGACGGTTGGGTGGATAACGTTCATGGCGTGGCGCGTGGCGGCAAGTGGCATTGCGGCATCCTACTACCGTGCTAGCGCCGCTGGCGCACGACCGGTTCGACCGATACCTGAACCTGCAAGTGGCGGCCCGGGTTTTCCGGCAGCAGGGCCGTGAACTCCTGGCCCCGGTACTCGTAAGTGACCTGGTATCCGGTCAGGCGCTGCTGCACCTCGTTGACCGTCTGGCAGCTTTGTACCTGCCTGGGCGCGTCCTCGTAGCGGTCGTGGCGGCCCCGGTTCGCAACGCGGTCTCCGGTAAATGCGCCCACCACCGCACCGACGGCGGTGGCGGCTTCGCGGCCATGCCCGTTGCCGAGCTGGTTGCCCACCACGGCGCCGGCCACGCCGCCCAGGACCGCGCCACCATAGTTGCGCCGCGCGTCGACACGGCGCGTTTCGTTGACCCATTGGCTGGTGCACTCCTGGCGTGGCACGGTCACGCTTTCGTACTGCTGCTGAACACTGCGTACGCGCGCGGTATCGACATAAGTCTGGGCCTGCGCGGCCACGGAGGTACTTGCGAGCAGCGCAAGAAGAAGGGCACGGTTCATGGAAAGCTTCCTGAAGTTGATATGCGCCTATGGTGCGCGGAGATGTGTGAATGCAGGCTGAATGAAATGCAGAAGGTGGTGTGGTCCGCCACGTTCCTTGCACGAGCCATTGGCCTGTTCCCGCGTCTGCATAATGTCGCGTGCAACTTGCCCGCTCGACCCTGTTACCCGCCGCCTTTGCGGCCCTGGTCAATGCCAGCGTATGGGGCCTGGCCTGGATTCCACTGAAGTGGCTCGAAGCGCACGGTGTGGGAACTTTGTGGACGACGCTGATCATATTCACCGCGTGCACGCTGGCCGTTCTGGCGGTGCGGCCAGGGGCATTCAAGCGCAGCTTGGCCCTGCCCCAGTTGTTGCTACTGATGCTGGCTTCGGGCCTGACCAATGTGTGCTTCAACGTCGCGCTGGCCACCGGCGACGTGGTGCGTTCGGTATTGCTGTTCTACCTGATGCCGATGTGGGTCGTGCTGCTTGCGCGCTGGTTGTTGCACGAACCGGTGACCGGCTCGGCGCTTGCGCGTATCGCGCTGGCACTGGTCGGCGCGATGCTGGTGTTGGGCGAGGGCCGACTGATCCTGCCGCTGCCGTCATCGACTGCGGACTGGCTCGCGTTGGTGGCCGGCCTGTGCTTTGGCCTGAACAATGTGCTGTTGCGCAAGTTCGCCGATCTGCCCAACGATGTGCGCAGCCTGGCGATGTTTTCCGGCGCGATGATCTGCGCGCCGATCGCCATGCTGGCCATGGCATGGGCCGGTCTTCCGCCGGTGTGGGAACCGCAGGGCATGGCTTGGCTGGTGCTGCTGATGTTTACGGTGGCGGTGCTGGTGGGCAATCTGGCTCTGCAGTACGGCGCGGCGCGCCTGCGTGCCAATGTGTTGTCGGTGTTGATGCTGAGCGAGATCCTGGTGGCCAGCCTGTCCTCATGGTGGGCGGGCGATGCCCGGATGAGCACGAGTACCGTGGTCGGCGGGCTGCTGATCATCGGCGCCAGTCTTCTGGCGATTCTTGGCCGCAGTCGGCGGATCGAAGCTTCACTTTAGGCTTGCGGCGCGGCTGTGCAACGAGGCGCAGGCCCCCCATCCGGACCTGCCTGGCAAGGACCGGAGCCTATCCTCTTTTCGCATGCTTTTCCTGGCGCTCCTTGCACGCCACGCAGTGTTCGGTCTGCGGCTCGACGCGCAGGCGCTCGATCGGAATGGCGCAGCCGCATTCACTGCATTCGCCGTAGCTGCCATCGGCGATCGCCTTGAGAGCACGGTCAATGCGCGCAAGGTCGCCAGCGTCAATATTGGTGAGTGCCTGATCCACTTCGCGGGCCACGTTGCGTTGGACCATACCGCCCTCGTCGGCGCTGGGGGGGGCAAGGTTCTGCTGGTTCTGCACCATCTCCTGGTCCAGCATACTGCGACGCGCGAGCAGCAGCGCCTTGAGTTCGTCGTGTTGTGCGGGGGTGAGTTCCTTGCTCATGTCATTACCTCGGGTCAAGTGGTTTACACAATTGTGATTTGCTGCTGCGCGACTGCTGCGCGCGACGCGACACAGGTCTGATCTGATCGTAACAGTTGGCACTGTTGGCAGACCCGCCCGCATGACTGATACAGAATAGTGCCGAAGCCGACTGCACTTGCCAGAGCGCCCGTGGCATGAGCGCCAAAACTCAGGCGCCAGCACGATTTCATCCACGCACACGTGCTGCCCATTTCGGCGAACCGACGACCTTGTGTGGGCGGGAGGTGCTGCCGCCGACGACGGCAGCCATGCCCCGGGGCTGGATTCACGAGACGCAAAGACCTGAAACGGAGCGTCGCTGGCAAGCGAGGTGCCGAAAGCAGGCCCGCGTGAACTGCGGGCTGGGCGTCATTTCGACTGCCCAGAAGCCAAACCCCGCGACCACCAACAAGACGGATACCAGAAGCGACCCCGGGAAGGGTGATTTTGGCAACGCCGCGACGCCGACGAGTGAGGTCGCGCAGACATAGCCGCCGATGCTCCTGAGCAGCGCCAGATCGCCGCAGCCCGAAGCACGCACCGCCACGTGGCCGACAAGAATGAGTGGCACCCCGAACTTCACGATGCCAAAGGCCACATGGGCCAAACCCAGGATCAGGAGTTCCCGCGAGGAGATTGATGAGAGCGGTGTTGCGGTCATTGAGGGTTCGGCAGTGCGAACGATGAGGCAGGCTGACAGAGATTTCCTTAGTGACACCTCGTCATCGCGATGGGGCCGCACCGGCAGGAGTCGCCTCAGATCACTTGCAAGGCTGCAGGGGGTACAAGGCGAGGGCACCGGGGTACTGCTCCGGCACCCTGAACGAGTCGATGATTCGATTGAAATCGCGCTCGTAATCGGGCCAGGAAGCAAGATGCGTCTCCGCATTGATCAGGAACCTGCGCTCCCTGACGACAGCAATGACCATTCGCGATTTGCCGGTTTGGATTGATGCCGGAAACGCCCAGCCCTGGCAACTGTGCATGTAGCCGCCGCGACTCAGCGCGCGACATGACCCGGAACGAGATTTGATTCACCGTTGAGGGACTTTGCAGTGCGCGACCTGGCACCAGAACTATCTGGTGATGTTCGTCCGGACTTCGGGAAAGGAAAACCACGTCGCGCCCACGTCAACAGGGTGTGTGGCGCCCGATACAGTGCCGTCTGCTCGATCATGGCCATCAGCATCGACTGCTCCGAACCCGATCTCACTACATCGGCCGCGACGATGACCTGGCTTTGGCTGTCCACCGCCGCCTGCGCCGCATAGCCCTGGATCGTCAGCAGGCTTTCCGGGGATCGACCGCGATCCGCAGCAGATACGGTCCCAATGCGGTGTCGTCGGCGAAAGTCGCGACCATTGCGGCCCTTGCCGACAACAGGCACATCGCAAGTGGGTTCGCCCACAGGAGCTCGCGCAGGCGATTGATCAACCGCCGCAGCCGGGCGGCGGACAGGAGTGGCGTCATCTGGCGGCCCCGTTGGTGTCTGCATTGGACCGGTGGTGATGCGCCCGCTCGGTTTGCACTGGCGATGGTTTGGGCGAGCTATCCTGGCTGCGTCGGCGCGATTCCATGACGGCAAAGGCAATAAGCGCAATCGCGAGTGGTGTCAGGTAGTAGATCGCCCGGTACGTCAGCAAGGCTGCCAGTATGTCGTTCGTCGGCAACGCATGTCCCAGTAGTGCGATGAACACGGCCTCCAGGACGCCGAGCCCGGCCGGCACGTGGGAGACGGCGCCGGCCACCGCCGCCAGCAGCATTGCGCCCAGCACGCTGGGGAACGCGACCGTGTCGCCCAGCAGCACGCTGATCGCGCCAGCGATCGCGAGCCAATTCAGCACCGACACGAACAGCTGAAACAGTGCCATGCGACCGGATGGCAAGGTGAAGTCCTGGCCACGCAACTGCCAGTGGCGGCGTGGCGCGAAACCACATCCCAGCAGATAGGCCAGGGCAGTCAGTACCAGCAGAGCGCCCAGCATGGCTGTCGCCGTTGGGCCGAGTTGCCAGTCGGCCGGAATAGTGCCGGGTGCCACCAACAGGGTTGCACCGATCAGCACCAGATAGCCGAGCCAGTTGGTCAGCACGCTCCATCCGTAGACCTGGGCGATGACGGCGTTGTCCAGACCCAGCCGGGAATACAGGCGAAAGCGAAAGCCGACACCGCCAACCAGTGCGCCGAGGTTCAGGTTGAACACGTACGCTACCCACGCCACCGACAACACGCGTGCCTTCGACAAGGCGTGCCCAGTCGCGCGCCGGCCGATCAGGTCGTAACTTGCCACCAGGGCCTGGCTGAGCGCGGCCAGGGCTGCCGCGCCTGCCAGCGTGGCCAGTGGCTTGGACTGCACGGTTGTCCATACGGCATGCCATTGCACCTGGCTGCCGAACCGGACCAGCAGTACCGCCACGGTGACGAAAAACAGCAGCGTCAGACCGCGCCGCACCCAGGGCCACCAGGTGTGTCGCTCAATGACAGGGCCCCGAACGTGGTGCGGGTGCGCCGGTGCTGACGATTCAGGTTGCGCCATCGTGCGCTCGCGGTTTTTGCGCGGTGGCACCAGGGCTGCGTGAGCCCATGGCCTGCATCATGGGTGCGCGGTTCGGCAACCAATTGGTCCAACGCGAGTAGCCACTGAGCAGATGGAACAACAGAAAGCCGCGCCAGGGACGCCAGAACGCCCATGCCGGCGCGGGCAGCTCCGGCGCCACGGGATTGCAATGGTGGTCGATCAAGTTCTGCAGTCGATCGGCCAGGCTTTGCGCGAAAGCCGCGTCGCGGATCACTACGTTGGCCTCGAGATTGAGCGTCAGGCTAAAGGGGTCCAGATTACTGGAGCCGACCGTGGACCATTCGTCATCCACCACGGCGACCTTGCCATGCAGTGGGCGCTCGCAGTACTCGTAAATTTGCACGCCAGAGCGCTGAAGGTACTCATACAGCAGGCTGGCCGCCTGCTTGGCGATCGGCATGTCGGGTTTGCCTTGCAGGATCAGCGACACCTGCACGCCGCGCCGTACCGCGCGCTTGAGCTGGCGCAACAGCAGGTAGCCGGGAAAAAAATAGGCGTTGGCAAGAACGACCCGCTTGCGTGCCGTGCGGATCGCAATGCGGTAGTGGCGCTCGATCGTGTGGCGGTGGCGGTAGTTGTCCCGCGTCACGAAGATCATCTGCGCGTCTCCGGCCGATGGCGTGGAGTCGGTGGCCGGTGCATCGGACGCTGCCTGGTCGACCGCGCGGTGGTCGGCCTGATCGGCGACGGCACGCACGAACCGGTGGATGTGCGCGACGATCGGGCCCCGTACCGCCACGGCGTAGTCCTGCTTGCTGTCGGGCCCGGACGTGCGCAGGTGGTCGACTGAGAAGTTGATGCCGCCGACAAACGCCAACGACCCGTCGACGACAACGATCTTGCGGTGCATGCGGCGCAATACGTTGAAACGCCAACCGAACAGCTTCTTGGCGGGATCGAACATCCGCAGCCGCACGCCGGCCTGTATCAGTGATGCAATGAAGGGCTGGCTCAGATCCGAAGAGCCGAAACCATCGACGAGCAGATCGATTTGCACGCCGCGTTTGGCGGCCGCCAGCAGCGCCGTGTGCAGGGCCTGGCCGACCTCGTCTTCGAACCAGATGAAGGTCTCCAGAATCACCTCGCTTCGGGCGGCATTGATCGCGTCGAACACCGCCGGAAAGAACGCCTCGCCGTTCTCCAGCACGAGCACGTCATTGCCGTCGATCCAGCGTGATCCGCGCTTCACAAATCGATCTCCGCTGCCAGCGGCACATGGTCGGACAGGTGGGACCAGGGTTTGCGCGGCAACACCATGGGCGCATGTGCGCCCGCCGCGCGTACGTAGATGCGGTCGAGCCGCAACACCGGGAACCGGGCCGGAAACGTGCGCGCGCTTTGTCCGTAGACCATGTCGAACACTTCCTGCAGTCCCGCACCACGCGCCAGGTGGGCCGTTGCCCGGCCGCGCCAATCGTTGAAGTCGCCGGCCACGACCAGGGGCGCGTCGGCGGGCACCTCCGTATTGGCCATTTTGCACAACATGTCGAGTTGCTGGCGCCGATGGTCTTCGACCAGGCCCAGATGCACGCAGACTGCATGCACATCACCGAAGCCGGGAACCGCGAGCGTGCAATGCAGCAGGCCGCGCCGCTCCGGACCCTGGATCGACACGTCGCGGTTCTCGTGGCGCACGATCGGGTATTTGGACAAGACCGCGTTGCCATGGTGGCCCTGCGGGTAGACCGCATTGCGTCCGTAGGCGAACTCGGGCCACATCTCATCGGCGAGGAATTCATACTGCGGCATTGCCGGCCAGTCTGGATGGCGCTGGGCGTGCCCGACATGGTCACCCAGGACTTCCTGCAAGAACACCAGATCAGCTTGAACCGCCCGCACCGCACTGCGCAGTTCTGGCAGGATGAACTTGCGGTTGAAAACGCCGAAACCCTTGTGCATGTTGACGGTCAATACACGCAACGCCATGCGGGTCGTGTGCTGCGATCGGGCGTGCTTGTCGATGGCCTGTTGTGTCACTGTGATTGTTTGTACCACCGGTCCCGCTTTCAGGGTGTAGGAGAATGCCGCCGGTCGTTGTCGGTTCCGGCGTCGGACCGCATTGCCAGCGCATACAACTCTACTTCGCATTGCATCGAACCGACCTCGCATTACTGGCAGGACATCGTCTCGCCCGGCCCGCAAGTGGCCCAGGATGGCCCGTGGCGCCATGGGGACCCGGCACCGCCGGGCCGACCGGCTGGGACCGGATAAGGCTGGATCGGGTCGTCAGCGTTTTCGACAGTCCGTTGTTGCAGGCGGTGCCCGAGGGCTCGGTGGTCAGGACGTAGCGGGCTTCGGATCTGGCCGGGCGCGCAGCAACAGGCAGTTCGGCTGAACTTGATCCGGTGCACGCCAGCGACGCAAGGCAGGCCGTCTGGACCTGGTCCGCATCCATTCGGTTGATCAAGGGCTTTTGCCTCATTGTTGGCGGCTCAGGCTGCAGCCACATGCAGCCTGACACCCGGTGCGCGCGTGACCTTCAGGACGGTAGCCAAGCTGGGGTTGCCGTCGGCACCCAGTGCGCGGTACAGACTTTCACGACGCAAGCCGGCTTCGTTGGCAACTTGCAACATGCCCTTGGCTCGGGCAATATCGCCAAGTGCTCGGGCGATTTCGGCTACGTCATCTGGCGCCTCATCCAGCCAGGCGTCGAGACAGGCAGCCATTTCCTCTGGCGTACGCAGCTGTTCAGACACGTCATAGGGAACGGTCCTGGTCTTCAGGACCTTCTTCTCTGCAGCCTTGGCCATGCTCGTTACTCCTGAAAACCACGTGCCAACGCAGTGGCACGTGCGATATCCTTCTGCTGCGTGGACTTGTCTCCGCCTGCCAGGAGAAGCAGGAACCTGTCACCTCTTTGCATGTAGTAAACGCGATAGCCTGGACCCATGTCGATCTTGCGTTCCGAAATGCCGTCCGTCAGGTTCCGATGGTTGCCAGGATTCCCGTACAGCTGATCCGACACCGCGGTGATCACGTTGCATGGCAAGGGCGGTCGCGGCGCGATGCCGCACACCACGGTCGACAGCCTGCACAGCAGCGACACACCCAACGTGATTCCTGGCACGGCTGAACTCAAGCTGACGATCCGCGCGCGCCGCCCGGAGGTCCGGGTCTTTCTGCGCGAGCGCATCACCGCGATGGCGCAGACCGAGGCGGCTGTGCATGGAGCGACGGCCGAAGTGGACTACCAGTGCAAGTCGACACCGTGCGTCAACGACTGCCGCGTGACCGAGTTCGCGCACCGGGCCGGCTTGCACGGTGCACAACACCAGCAACGACTTCAACGACGACGTCCTGCCGACGACGGCAAGTTTCTGGTTGACGCTGGTGGGTCGATATCTGAGCAGAGGTGCCGATGGGCGTCAACGGTGCAAGGCCGCGCAGCGCACCGTGCGCTCCCAGAACGTGGCGCCGCTGCCGCCGTACTGCGGGTCCAGAAGTCCCTCAGCCATGTGCCAGCGCTGCAGTTGCGCCTCCTGCTGCGGCGTCAGGCCCTGGGCGCGCATCTGCGCCAAGGCGCCGCAATTGGCCGCGATCTCGTCCTGAACGCCATTGGCATGCTGGCATTCGTGGCGGCGGATGAAGGCCTGCATCAAGGGGCCGACCTCGCGAAAGCGCGGGCCGTAGACGATGACGGGCGTGCCGAGAGCCGGGTCGACGAAGAAGGCAGCATAGGGCCAGGCCACGGCCTCGTCCTGCGTCTCGACCGGCACGTTGGCCACTCCGGTGAAGCGATTGCGACCGACGCATTGGAAGTGATCCGGTTCGGACACGTCGGGCAGACCCTTGTCCGCACTGGTGGCAATGGCCGGCGCCAGTCCGAACGCGATCAATGCCAACGCAGGCCAGGCCTGGCCTCGTGCAACGGATGGATGCTTTGCCATGGCTCACCCTCCTGCTCAGATCCCGAGTGTCGTCCAGATCGGTTCCGAACTGTGTGCCCGCTGCAATCCCCGCGCGGCCTGCGGCAGCAATGGCGTCGTCAGATTGGCGCCAACGGTGTGCGTAGCGACTGGCGCTTGTCAGGCTGGTCGAACCAGGATCCAGTGTGATGCAAATTGCTGTATCTGCGAACACGATGTCTATCCGATTGCGCATCACCCCGATCGCGCTCAGTCGGCCAGGGGCACAACAGTTGCTTGCGCAGGCTGCTTCAATTGCCAGGCCAGATGGGCGATCAGCGTCAGCACCACGATCGCTCCACCCATCAAGGTGCGGCCGACCGGCACTTCCGTATGCACCAGCCAGGCCCACAATGGTCCGAGGACAGGTTCTGCGGTGCCGATCAACGCAGCGACTGCTGAGGGCAACAGTCGAACGCCGGTCACGAACAGCATCATGCCCAGCGCCAGGTTCAGGGCACCGAAAACGAAGAGCCAGATGCCATCGGTCAAGCTGACCAGCAGCGAACCCGAGAGGAAAAATCCGATGGTCGTCGTGACCAGCGTTCCCAGGCATACGGCTGGCATCATGCGCACGTGTGCGTTGCGCCGCGTCAGTACCGTGGCCAACGCAAAGGCCAGGGCGATCAGCAGGGCCAGGCCGTCGCCGATCGGCGAGATGGTGCCGCCCAGCGAGTCGGACACCATGACGGCGATACCGGCCATCACGGCGACGATGGCGCACCAGGTAGCGGTAGTCACCCGTTCGCCGAACATCAAAAAGGCCAACAGCGCGGCGAACAGCGGCGCACCGGCCTGCATCAGCAATATGTTGGCCACCGTGGTGTGCGACAGGGCAACGATGAAGGAGGTCGAGGCGGTGGCAAAACACAGGCCGACGCCGACGCCGGCCCAGCCCATGTCGGCAAACAGGCGCCGCGTGCCTGCAAGACCGTCGCGCCAGCACATGAAACCGAGCAGGAACAGCGCCGCAAAGACCGAGCGCCAGAAGATGATGGTCCAGCTGTCGGTGACGCTCAGGAAGCGGGCGATCGCACCGCCAAAGCTCCAGACTGCCGCCGAGCCGAACACCAGCAGCGCACCGCGCCGCTCGATTGCGCCCGACATCATGGGCGGCCGATCAGCGTTGGATCAGTTCGACCTTGTAGCCGTCCGGATCGGTGACGAAGGCGATCACCGTCTTGCCACCCTTGACCGGGCCGGCCTCGCGCGTCACGTTGCCGCCGGCGGACTTGATGCGCTCACAGGCGGCATGGGCGTCTTCCACCTGCAGCGCGATATGGCCATAGGCTGTGCCCAGTTCGTATTTGTCAACGCCGTGGTTGTAGGTCAATTCCAGTTCCGCATGATCCGGGTTGGAGCCATAGCCGACAAAGGCCAGCGTGTATTTGTATTCGACGTTCTCCGACGTGCGCAGCAATTGCATGCCCATCACCTTGGTATAAAAATCAACGGAGCGTTGCAGGTCGCCAACGCGCAGCATGGTGTGTAGCAGTCGCATGGTTCAGTATTGGGAGTGATGTGGATTGGAATCAGCGGGCTGATCAGGCGCGGGCCCGAGTCTGGACGCAAATTGTGGCACGGCTCGCCGCGCCACAGCGCTAGACCGTCTTTCCGGCGCGTGGCAGCAGCACGCAGCCACCAATGCGCCAACTTCTGTCTTCCTGGCGCTGCAGGCGGTACAGGGCCAGCCAGGTCGATCCGGCCTGGTCGGTCATGTGCACGGGTTGCACCAGTTCGTCGTCTGCCAGTTCGGGCTTGAGGAACACCACTGCGGCAGGCCGGTAGACGACCGGATAGGAGCCACGCACCATGCGGATGAACTGGGCTGCGGTGCCGAACATCTGTCGGATCGATGCGCTGGCGTATGAGAAGGCCTGGTCGGCATCGTCTGCGGCGAATGCGGCCAGTTGCGCTTGCACTATGGTTTTTGCCGCCTGGGCATCGGCGACGGCGACCGTTTCGGACTCTGCCGCGTTTGCTGCGACGACGCTGGCCGGTACAAGGCCTGCCAGGCACGCTGACAAAACAATCGCAAGGGAAGACAGGGTTTTGAACATGGCGGCTCCATCCCAGGGCGGTAGTGCCATCATGCCGCAGAAGTCAGTTGCGTGCTGCCGCTGGCAAGTCGAAGACCAGGCAGGTCGTGGTGGCATGGGCGTACAGCCTGCCGTCCGGGCCGACCAGGCGTGCCTCGGCGGTGGCCAATTGGCGGCCGCAGTGAATGACCCGCCCCTGGGCGCGCACCCGGGGAACTTTGGTGGTGATCGCGCGCACCAGATTGACGTTGAGTTCGGCCGTGGTGTAGGCCCTGCCCGGCGCCATCATGGTGTGAACTGCACAGCCCAGCGCCGAGTCGAGCAGCGTGGCGAACCAGCCGCCATGCACGCTGCCAAGCGGGTTGTAGTGCTCGGCCAGCGGCGTGCCCTGGAATACGGCGCCGCCTGCGTCCACTTCGACCAGCATGAAGGAGAGCGTGCGGGCAATCGGCGGGTAGGGAACCTCGCCGCGCAGCATGGCCTGAATGACCGCAAGGCGGGTCTTGCCCTCTATCATCCGGGCTGTGGCGACGCCGCAGCCGACGCCGCCTCGCAGTGCGGCGCCAACACGCTTTTCGTCGGCGAGCCATTCGGCTAGCAGATCGGCATCTGTTGTGGTCGAGTTGGAACTGGTCATGCGGTATTCGCTTTTAGTTGCATATGCAAATATTGTAGATACAATTACAAAATGCCGTCGACCCGCGCCAACAAGCCCATCAGCACGCGCGCCGCGAAGTCGGAACCACGCGGTTGCACCAATTTTTTGCTGCACCAGCTGGTGCGCCGGCTGGACCAGTTCTATGACGCCGAACTGGCCAAGGCCGGGCTCAAGACCACCCAGTATTCACTGCTCTCGCACGTCGTGCGCCTCGGGCCGGTGCGCCCCGGTGCGCTGGCGCGTGCAATGAAAGTGCAGCCCTCGACGCTGACCCGCAATCTGCGGCCACTGGTGCTGGCTGGGTTTGTCGAGCAGGGTGAGGGCAGCGATGCGCGCAGCCGCAGCGTGCAGGCTACCGCCAGTGGGCGCGAGAAACATCGGCAGGCCCAGATCCACTGGAAGCTGGTGCAGCAAAGGCTCAACCGATTGCTCGGACCAGAGCAGGTGCTGGCGCTGCACCAACAACTGGCGTTGGCAATGGATGCAGTTGCCGAGGCACCAAACGGTTCCGACGCCATCGGAGTATGAACATGCAATCCCATCCACAGCCGTCCCCGGCAGCCGGCTCGCGCCTCACGTTCTGGTTGATTCTGCTGGCCGCTGCCGGCATTTTTGGCCTGACCATGGGCACGCGCGGCACCATGGGACTTTTCCTGGGGCCGATCAACACGTCTACCGGCCTGGGGCTGGCCAACATCAGCCTGGCGTTTGCAGTGGGGCAACTGTTCTGGGGCCTGACGCAGCCCTTTGCAGGCGCCATGGCCGACAAGGTCGGGGCCGGGCGGGTGATGCTGGCCGGTGTGCTGCTGGTCACGCTGGGCACTTTCATCACGCCCTGGATGACCAGCACGGCAGGGCTGATCCTGGCCATCGGCATCCTGTCGGCCGGGGGCGCCGGCATGGCCGGGCCGGCCGTGGTGCTGGCAGCGACCAATCGCCTGATTGCGCCACAGCATCGCGGCATGGCCAGCGGCATCGTCAATGCGGGTGGTTCCTTCGGCCAGTTTTTGATGGCGCCAATCGCCGGCGCACTGCTGGTGGGTCTGGGATGGGCGAATGCCATGCAGGTCATGGCCTTGTTCCTGCTGCTGGCCTTGCCGGCGGCGTTCCTGTTGCGCGGCAACGCTTTGCAGGCGGCAGCGCCGGGACAGGTAGTCGTTGGTACAAGGGCCGCGATCCACACCGCGGTGCGCGATCCCAGCTACCGCATGCTGGCGGCCGGATTCTTCGTCTGCGGCTTTCATGTGGCGTTTCTCGGAACCCACCTGCCCGGCGTGATTGCCGCCTGCGGCCTGCCAGTGGCATTCGGCGCCTGGGCGCTGGCGATGATCGGGCTGTTCAATATCGTTGGCAGCATCGGCATCGGTTGGGCGATCGGCCGCTGGCGCATGAAATCGCTGCTGTCACTGATTTATGCGGTGCGGGCGGTGGCGGTTTTGCTGTTCCTGCTGGCGCCCAAGACCGGCACGGTGGTACTGATATTCGCCGCCGTGATGGGACTGACCTTTCTGTCAACGGTGCCGCCCACGGCAGGACTGGTCGTCAAGTTCTTTGGCATGTCCAATATGGCGACGCTCTTTGGCATCGTGATGCTGTCGCACCAGATCGGCGGCTTCCTGGGTGCCTGGCTCGGCGGCCAGGTGTTCGAGGCTACCGGCAACTACGACTGGGTCTGGTATTTGGACATCGTGCTCGCGCTCGGGGCCGCGCTGATCCATCTGCCGATCAAGGAGGCGCCGCTCGCCGCGCCGGTATCCGGCTGAGGCGGAGCCGGCCCCAAGCACAGCATGTTCACATGGCGTGCCTGTCGTGTGCGGGCTCATAATGGAAGTTCCCCAACCCAGCATTGGCAGTCGCCACAACCCAAACAGGAGAGACCAGCATGATCAAGTCGGGAATCGACCAGGACGCCATCATCAACATGTTCGCCCAGGCGACCGCCAAGCAGGGCGATGCGCTGCGCCAGGCGGTCAGTACGGCCACGCTCAAGGCCTTGCAGGGGCGCGAACTGTCGATGGAGAACATCCGCAAAGTGCTCAAGACCGTGACCCAGGCGAGCTCCGCCGGCGCTGCGTTAAACCCGGCCGGCCCGGTCGACATCGAGGCGATGCTGGGCAAGGCCTTTGCGGGCATGGATGCAGCCCTGTTGCAGGCAGTGCAGGCCAACCGCAAGGCGCTGGAGCAGTTTGCGGGCCAGGGCGTGGACATGCAGGGCAAGCAGATGAAGAGCGCGCTGGCCAATGTCGAGAAGATGGAAGACATGTTCTTTGATGCCGTCGGCAAGGCGGTGAAGGAAACCAGCGGCCCCCTGCAAGGCCCCTGGGAGCAGGTGCTGACGGCCATGAAGCTGAACGGCACCAGCACCGGCAGCCAGGCCAGCCAGACCGTCGCGCAGTTGATGCAGCAGTCGCGCGATGCCATGCGCGACAGCCGCGCCAGCAGCATGAAGGCGGCACAGACCATGATGGACAGCTACGCGGCCATGGTCAGCGGTGTGCTGATCGGCATGTCGGAAGGTCTGTCCCAGGGTGGTGCCGACACTGAGGGCAAAAGTTCGCGCAAGAAGTGATCGGCGTCGGGCCGACTGCGGCTGCCTGAAGGCGCGACGATGCGGCTGAGAATCGGCAGCCTCGTGCGTCCTGCTTTGGTCGGTTGCTGGTTGGCAACTGCCATGCTGGCCCTGCAGTCTGGCGCTGCAGTGGCAGCGCCGTTCGAAGACAGCATGGCACAGCGGATGCTGGCCTGCAGCGCCTGTCACGGAGCGGACGGTCGCGCCGTTGGGGCGGTATATTTCCCGCGCATTGCCGGCAAACCGGCCGGCTATCTTTTCAATCAGCTGCGCAACTTTCGCGATGGTCGTCGTTCAAATGCGCTGATGACGGGAATGCTTGAAGTGCTCAGTGACGACTACCTGCATCAGATCGCGAACTATTTTTCTGCGCTGGACTTGCCCTATCCGACGCCCAGGCCATCACCAATCCCTGCAACTGTGTCCGGGATGGCGCAAACACTGGTCACGCTGGGGGACCCAGCTCGCAAGCTGGCACCGTGCGCGGCCTGTCACGGGGTGGCATTGACCGGTACTGTGCCCAATGTTCCGGGCCTGTTGGGCCTGCCGCGCGACTATGTCAATGCGCAGTTGGGGGCCTGGAGAACCGGGCAACGCCATGCGGCGCAACCCGATTGCATGGCGGATGTCGCCAAGGCGCTGACGGTCGACGAAGTCGCATCGATCAGTGCCTGGTTATCGACGCAGGCCTTGCCCGCCAATAGCCACGCCCTGATGGCAACCACCTTGGGCAGCGGCTCCAGCCCCCGGCCGGCTTGTGGCAGCGCGCCGGAACTTGCGGGCAAGAAACAGTGAATCGCACACTGCGCCTTTTGTTGTTCGTCGGGCTTGGCCTGCTGGTGGCGGCGGCGGTGTGGTGGCAGAGCCAATCCGGCACGACCGGATCGTCCGCGGCGCTGATGACGGACGCGACCGCATCGAACGACGCCTTGATCCGCAAGGGCGCCTACCTGGCGCGCGCCGGAAACTGCATGTTGTGCCATACCCGGCGCGGCGGCCAGGACTATGCCGGCGGCCGTGCGATTGAAACGCCGTTTGGCACGGTGTATTCAAGCAACCTGACGCCGGAGCGCACGAGCGGCATCGGTACCTGGACTTCGGTGGACTTCTGGCGGGCCATGCATGAGGGGCGCTCCAAGGACGGTCGATTGCTGTATCCCGCCTTTCCCTATACCAGCTTCACGCTGGTCAGCCAGGACGACGCACAGGCCTTGTTCGCCTATTTGCGCAGTCTGCCTGCGGTGCTGCAGGCCAATCGCCCCCATGCCTTGCGCTGGCCCTACGATTCCCAAGTGGCGCTGGCGGCCTGGCGCGCCCTCTATTTCAAGCCAACCGCGTTTATTGTGGATGCGGCGCAAGACACGCAGTGGAATCGCGGCGCCTATCTGGTGCAGGGCCTGGGCCACTGCAATGCCTGCCATGCCACGCGAAATCTTCTCGGAGCAGTGGACGAAAGGCAGAACCTCTCCGGCGGTCCGATGCCGATGCAGAACTGGTATGCGCCCTCGCTGCACCTGTCCTCCGAGGCCGGGCTGGCAAGCTGGGCAGTGTCCGACATCGTGCGTCTGCTGCAAACCGGCCGAGGTCCGAGCGCCACTGTGTCGGGCCCGATGGCGCACGTGGTGCTGCACAGCACGCAATACCTGTCCACGCAGGACCTGTCGGCGATCGCGGTCTATCTGAAGTCCTTGCCGCCGCCCAAATCTCTGTCCGATCCGACGACCGGGTTGGCCCGCGCGACTCCCCTGGGCGAGGAAATCTATGCCAAGCACTGCAGCAACTGCCATGGCAAAGACGGACGGGGAGTGCCTGGCGCCTACCCCGCGCTGGCCAGCAATCGCGCCGTGCTGATGCGCAACACTGCCAATCTGGTGCAGGTCGTCCTGCATGGGGGTTTTGCGCCGGCGACACGCGGCAACCCGCGCCCCTTCGGCATGCCGCCTTACATGCTGGAGTTGGACGATCGATCGGTGGCCGCCGTTCTGAGCTTCATCCGGTCGGCCTGGGGCAATCAGGCGGCCGAGGTGCGCGAGCTTGATGTGGCGCGTTATCGCGATGCAACGACACGTTGACGGCGCACGCTGGCGCCAATCAGGTGTGCCGATTGCACGGACGTCAGAGCCAGCGCGATAGCGTTGTTGGCAATACGCTTCGGAGCGCCGTCCAGGTACGCCAGGTGAGAAACCCGCGGCGTGTCCAGCGCAGTACGGTGCCCGGGCGCAGCACGACAACGGTGCCGACGGCAGCCGCCACGAGCAAGGGGTGATCGACGGCAAACTGCTTGCCGTCACTGGCCATTTGCGCCAGTCGATTGCGCAGATGCAGGGTGCGCGCAACGGGCGCAGCCTGTTCGGTCAAGGTCAGGCGCTGGTGGGCGATGCGCTCGAGCAGTCGCCCGCGCTGCAGTTGCAACTCAATCAGGCGTTGTTGCATTACCGGATGCCGCTTTTAGTTGTTGCAGGTCTTCGCGCAGTTCACTAAGCGTTGCCGCAAACGGGGACTCGGCGCGCTTGACCAGACCCATCAATGATCGATAGGCGAATAGTGCTCCCGCAATGAAAAGGCCGGCAAAAACGGCCAGCACGCCCAGTCGCAGGTCCCACAGCCACAGCGTGAGCAGGGAGACGATCAGCAGCGCCGAAATGCTGGCGCTGAACAGCAGCGCCTGGGACAGGATCAGCATGCGCAAGATGCGCAGCTTTTCTACTTCGACTTCATTGCCAAGCAATTCCACCCGGGTCTGCAGCATGGCCGTCAGCGTGACGCCCATGTTCTGCAGGCTCGAGAAGAATCCCCGGCGCTGCCCCGGATTGGCCATGGTGTCGTCGTCGCCTGGCACGCGCTCGTGCAGCGGGATCAGCGGCGGCCGATGATCAGGCCAACCAGCAGGCCGACGCCTGCGGCTATGCCGACAGCGGTCCAGGGTGACTCGTGCACATAGGTGTCGGTGGCGCGCGCAGCGGCACGGGTCTTGGCGATCAGGGCGGCCTCGGCCTCGCTCAGGCGTGCCTTGGCGCCTTTGAGTCGTTCCTGGATGCGTGCACGCAGCGTGGCAATCTTGTCGCCCGCCTGATCGGCAGTTGCGCTGAGCATGTCTTCAGCATCGGCAATCACTGACTTCATGTCTGTGACCAGTTGTTGTTGTTCGCTGACAGTGGATCCTTGGGTTTCCATTGCATCTACTCCTTTATGGTTGCGGAAGAACCAGTCAAGGTTACCAGATCCGCCAATTCCGCCCTTGACTTGCCAATCTGCCGCCAAAGCTGTGGCGGGCCTGCCGGCCGAGGCTGTCAGTCGCCAATTGGCACCGGCAGAGAGACGCCTGCGCGCTGCAAGGCGGCGCGCAGGCGATCCGGATAGTCGCTGATGATGCCGTCCACCCCCCAGCTGATGAGGCGGTCCATGTCGGCCGTTTCGTTGACCGTCCAGGGAATCACCTTGAGCCCGAGTTGCTGCGCCGTCTTGACCTTGGCGACATCGATATGGTTGTAGTTGGGTGACCAGATGGGTCCGCCACTGGCCTTGACCATATGCGCGGTCGAGGCATGGTCGCGCCATGCCATACCGGCAGTCCAGGCACTGTCGCGCACATTGTTGGCTTTGGCGAATTCCATGGTGAGGTAGACCGTCGGTATCGCCGGCACCAGTTGCTGGATCAGGCGCAGCGTGCGCCAGTCAAAGCTCTGGATCATCACGCGCTGCGTCATGCCCGCCGCGCTGATCGCAGAGAGCAGGGTCCCGACGAATTCCTCCACGCCAAGCGTGTCGTCCGGCCGGTTCGGAAACAACTTGGTTTCGATATCGAATCCGACCGTGTCGGCACCCAGGCGCTTGACCAGCGCGAAGACGGCGGCCAGGGTGGGAATGCGTTGGCCGTCGCGTGCTTGCTGCGTGGCAAAGTTGCGTCCATATTCACTGGACGGGTCGATGCGCCCGACGTCATAGGCTTGCAACTGGGCCAGCGTCAGCGACTTGATCAAGGGACCTTGGCCCTTGATCCATTGCCCGCTGGCATCACGGGTGATGGCCGGATTCAGCGCTGGGTCGTGCGAGACCACCGGGATGCCATCGGCGGTGATGGCAATGTCGAGTTCGAGCGTCGTGACGCCGATGCGCAGCGCTTGTTCGAATGCGGCCAGTGTGTTTTCGGGCAGCAAGCCGCGCGCACCGCGGTGGCCTTGCAGATCGAATGCCTGCGCTGGCGCTCCGCCAGCCGCCAGCATCAGGGCTGCAATCCACGGTCCGGCCTTGCGGCTGAGATGTCGGATCATTCGCATGGCCAAGCGGCGTCAGTCTTGTTGCCGGTTCCCGGGTCCCGGTTGGAAGCCGGGCCGCGACCGGTGTGCTTGTTCCCTAGTGCCCCAGGATCTTGGACAGGAAGTCCTTGCTGCGTTCGTTCTGCGGATTGTTGAAGAATTCGTTGGGCGTGTTCTCCTCGACGATCTGGCCCTGGTCCATGAAGATCACGCGGTCGGCGACGGCCTTGGCGAATCCCATCTCGTGCGTCACGCACAGCATCGTGATGCCCTGGTCGGCCATCTCGACCATCACGTCCAGCACTTCCTTGATCATCTCCGGATCCAGCGCCGACGTGGGCTCGTCGAACAGCATGATCTTGGGCGTAAGGCACAGCGCCCGCGCGATCGCGACGCGCTGTTGCTGGCCGCCCGAGAGCTGCAATGGGTACTTGTTGGCCTGCTCGGCGATGCGCACCCGCTCCAGTTGGGCCATGGCCTTTTCTTCGGCCTCGCGCTTGGGCATCTTGCCGACCCACATTGGCGACAGCGTCAGGTTATCCAGCACCGTCAGATGCGGAAACAGGTTGAACTGCTGGAACACCATGCCGACCTTCTTGCGCACATCGTCGACCGCCTTCACGTCATCAGTCAGTTCGACGCCGTCGACGACCAGGCGCCCCTCCTGGTGTTCTTCGAGCCGGTTGATGCAGCGAATCAGCGTCGACTTGCCCGAGCCCGAGGGGCCGCAGATGACGATGCGCTCACCCAGCGCCACGCTCAGGTCGATGTCGCGCAGCACGTGGAAATTGTTGCCATACCACTTGTTGAGTTTGTCAAACAGGATGATCGGTTCTGCCATGGTGCGGTTCCAGGGTGATTATGTGAAATGTGATGGGGATTGCCGGGATCGGCGCCTAGCGCTGCCGACCCTTGTTGGCCTGTTTTTCGACCCAGACGCTGTAACGGGACATGGCAAAACAGAATGCGAAATAGATCATTGCAATGAACAGGTAGCCTTCGATCTTGAACGGCCGCCAGTCGGCGTCGGAGTTCAGCGCCAGTGACAGCGCGCCAGTGAGCTCATACAGGCTGACGATGGTCACCAGCGAGGTGTCCTTGAACAGGCTGATGAAGTTGTTCATGATGCTGGGAACGACCATGGCCATGGCCTGCGGCAACACGATCTTGTACTGGGTCTGCCAATACGACAGGCCCAGCGTCGCGGCCGCTTCGATCTGGCCCTTGGGTATGGCCTGCAGGCCACCGCGGATCACCTCGGCCATGTAGGCGGCGGCAAACAGCGTGATGCCGATGATGACGCGCACCAGCACGTCGATCGAAAAACCGATCGGCATGAAGAGCGGAAACATGAACGAGGCCATGAACAGCACCGAAATCAGCGGCACGCCACGAATCAACTCGACATAGACGGTGCAAAAAGTCCGGATCGCCGGCAGGCTGGAACGCCGGCCCAGCGCCACCACCATGGCGATTGGAAACGCCAGCATCATCGACAGCGACGACAGCATGATGGTCAGCGGCAGGCCGCCCCAGCGGTCGGTCTCGACTTTCTCCAGCCCAAAGATGTCGACATAACCAAAGAAGCTGCCGTACATCATGACGAAAAAGAAGGCCAGCACCAGCACCCAGGCCGGCAGCAGCCAGGCCTTCCAGAATGCCCGTGTGCAGCTGCCGATCAGCATCAACAGCATCGCCGAGGTCGCGATCAGCGGTCGCCATTGCTCCTCGTACGGATAGCGACCAAAAATGATGATGCGGTACTTCTCGGCGACAACGCCCCAGCAGGCGCCGACGCCCTCGACGCGGCAGGCGTCGTAATTGGGCAGCCAGGACGCGCGCAGCACGGCCCAGCTGAAGAACTGGGGCAAAACCGCAGCCAGCGCGGCAACGACCACCAGGGTCATCAGGCCGGTGACCCAGTCGCCGAACAGGTTGATCCGGATCCAGGCGATCGGGCCTTCGGTCGGATTGGGTGCAGGCCGCGCCGCAATGGCCTTGAATGTATGTGCAGTCATGTTGTCGGTCGCCGATCAGCGCTCCTTGATGGCCGAACGGGCGTTGTACCAGTTCATCAGCAGCGAGGTGGACAGGGAAGTGGTCAGGTAGACCAGCATCACGATGGCGATCGCCTCGACGGCGCGCCCGGTCTGGTTGAGCGAGGTATTGGCAATCGACACGACGTCCGGATAGCCGATGGCCACCGCCAGCGAGGAGTTCTTGGTCAGGTTCAGGAACTGGTTGGTGCAAGGCGGGATGATGACCCGCAGCGCCTGCGGCAGCGTGATCAATCGCATTATCTGCCTGGGATTGAGCCCCAGCGCCGCAGCGGCCTCGCCCTGTCCCGCTGCCACCGACTGGATGCCGCCGCGTACCACTTCGGCAACGAAGGCGGAGGTATACATCGTCAGCCCCAGCAGCACGGCCAGGAACTCCGGCGTCAGGGCGCCGCCCCGTTCGATGGAAAAGTCGCCCTTGATCGGAAAGTCGAAGTGCGCCGGCGCGCCGCCCGCCCACCATGCCAGCACACCGGTGACGACAAAGATCGCCACCGGAACCCAGAACATGCTTCTGAGCTGGCCGGTCTGTTCGAACTTGCGAAACGCCCACGCGCGATAGGCAAACCCGAGCATGGCGCCGGCAACCAGGCCAATCAGGCCCCACAGGTGGCCCATCTCCCAGATCGGCTTGGGAAAGATCAATCCGCCCTTGCTCAGGAACATCGGCCCCAGAGTCAGTGCGTCCTGTGAATAGGGAAGGGTCTCGGTCATCAGCAAATACCACATCAGCAATTGCAGCAGGATGGGCACGTTGCGAAACATTTCCACATAGGCATAGCACAGCCCGCGAATCAGGGCGTTGCGCGAGAACCGACCAACGCCCAGCAGGGTGCCCAGGATCGTCGTCAGGATGATGCCGACGATCGCGACGCGCAAGGTGTTGACCAGGCCAACCAGAAATGCCTTCCAGTATTGATCGCCGGAATCAAAGGGGTACAGGCTCTCGCCGATGTCGAATCCCGCCGGACCGGTCAGGAAGTCGAAACCACTCTGGATGCCGCGCACCTGCATGTTGTGCATGGTGTTGCTGGCCAGCACCCAGATGCCAAGGACGACCACGCCGATAGCCAGGAGTTGGTAGATGACGCCACGAAATGCCTGGCTGCGCCAGGACCACGGCGTCTTCTTGGGTGCGGATTTCTGGGTCATGAAGAATTCTTTCTACGCAATGGCACGCTGCGCAGGAGCAAAAAAAACTGCTGCCGGAACACGATCAGCGGTCCGACAGCAGTTTTGGTTCAGTACGCTTGGAGAGTGCTTAGCGTGCCGGGTAGGGGTACATCAGGCCGCCCTTGTTCCACAGGTTGTTCAAGCCACGTGGCAGGTTCAGTGCGGTGTTGGGGCCGACATTGCGTTCAAAGCTTTCGCCATAGTTGCCCGAGGCCTTGATGGCGCGTGCCAGCCACTCCTTGTCCAGACCCAGCAGCTTGCCGGTATCTTCATTGCCGCCGCCCAGCAGGCGCTGCACAACCGGATCTTCGCTGGACTTCATCTTGTCGACATTGGCTTGCGTGATGCCGTATTCTTCGGCTTCCATCAGGCCGTACATGACCCATTTGACAATGGCGAACCACTCGTCGTCACCACGGCGCACCATCGGGCCCAGCGGCTCCTTGGAAATCAGCTCGGGCAGGATCACGTGCTCTTTCGGGTCCTTGGCTTCCTTGCTGCGCACCGAGGAAAGGCCCGAGGCGTCGGTCGTGTAGGCGATGCAACGGCCCGCGAAATAGGCGCTGGTGGCCGCTTCGACCTTTTCGAACACGACGGGCTTGATGTTCAGGTTGTTGGCCTTGGAGAAGTCGGTCAGGTTTTTCTCGGTCGTGGTGCCGGACTGCACGCAAACCGTCTGGCCCTTGAGCTGCTTGGCGCTCTTCATCTTGGTGCGCACCGGCACCATGAAACCCTGGCCGTCATAGAAGTTCACGACGGTCATCGACAAACCCAGTGATGCATCGCGCGTCAGCGTGAAAGTGGTGTTGCGCGCCAGCACGTCGATCTCGCCCGATTGCAGCGCGGTGAAGCGCTGTTGCGCCGTCAGCGGCACATACTTGACTTTCTCTGCGTCACCCAGCGTGGCGGCGGCCAATGCCTTGCAGGCATCGATGTCCAGGCCGGACCATTTGCCTGCCGAGTCGGCGGCGGCAAAACCTGCCAGGCCGGTGTTGACGCCACACACGAGCTGTCCGCGTGCCTTGATTGCGTCAAGGGTTTTGCCCGCATGGGCGGGCGCTGCGAGCATGGCGCCCATGGTCGCGACCGCGGCTACAGCGAGTTGAAGCTTCGAAAATTTCATGTAGGTTTACTCCGATTGGTGAAAGCGGGGAGATCTGGCCCTGGCACTTGCCTGGGCCTTGCGATTTCCCTGGGCGAGACTGTAACCACATCAAAAAAGCTTGGCATCGGGGTTTACTCGCAGAAATCATGCAATATTTGCATGATGTCGCCGGCGTGCGTTTCACCGCCGGCGCAGGGTCGCAGGCAACCGCCTTTCGGTCCCATCGGCGACTGATGCACACGTGAAGTTGCCACGCTTTCCCGTAAGCTCTTTTGCAGCCAATCCGAACGCGCATTGTTTTCTGGAGCACAAGTGATGTCGACAGCCTCTCACGATCACGCGGCAGTTTCTGAACAGGAAACGCGCCACTATGCGTTCTGGCCGCGCCGCGTGCCGCGCCGCATCACGCCGCCGGTGACATCCCTGTGGCACAACCTGGCCGTCACGGCCGCGCGCTATCCGGACAAGCCGGCGCTGATTTTCTTTGGCAGCGTGATCAGCTATGCCCAACTGCGCGATCAGGCTGAAAGACTGGCCGCCTGCCTGCAATCAATGGGCGTGGCGCGCGGCGACCGGGTCGTTCTCAACATGCAGAACTGCCCGCAACTGGTGATTGCCCACTGGGCCATCCTGCGTGCCGACGCGGTGGTGGTACCGGTCAATCCAATGAATCGGGCCGAGGAGCTCAAGCACTACATCGTCGACTCCGATGCCAGGGTGGCCATCACCACCGCAGACCTGGCGGGCGAACTGGCGCTCGCCAGCAATGCGCTCGATGCCGCTTTGCGTCTGTCGCACATGGTCGTCACGCATTTCACCGACGCGTTCGATGCCAGCGTGCAGGGGGATAACGCGCCGCCGTCAGCCTGGCTGCCCTGGCTGACCGCGCGCCATGCCGAGTCAGCACTTGAAGGCGGCACGGTGCTGGGCTGGAGTGAGGCAATGGCGATGCCACCCATGCAGACGCCGACGCGCAACACTGCGCAAGACCTGGCCATCCTTCCCTACACCAGCGGCACCACCGGCCAGCCCAAGGGCTGCATGCATCCGCATGCCACGGTCATGCATCAGGTGGTCGCCGGTTCGATCATCAATGGCAATTCGGCCGAAAACCGTTCATTGGCAGTGGTGCCGATGTTCCATGCCACCGGCATGATCGGCGTCATGCATGCGTCGGCTTACTGCGGTGGTGCGTTGATCATCATGCCGCGCTGGGACCGCGACATGGCCGGCCGCCTTATTTCGGCCTGGCGCATCACCCACTGGGGCAATATTCCCACCATGGTGATCGACCTCCTGTCCAGCCCCAATTTCGACCGCTACGACCTGTCCTCGCTGGTCTCCATCGGCGGCGGCGGCGCCGCCATGCCGCAGGCCGTGGCGCAGCGTTTGTTCGAACTGTATGGCTTGCGCTATGCCGAAGGCTACGGCCTGACCGAGACTGCGGCACCATCGCATTTCAATCCGCCCGATGCAACCAAGCAGCAGTGCCTGGGCATTCCCTATATGAGCACCGAGGCGCGCGTGGTGGATCCGGACACGCTGCGGCAGATGCCGGTGGGCGAGCAGGGCGAGATCATCATGTCCGGCCCGCAGATCTTCCAGGGCTACTGGAAGCGGCCCGACGCGACAGCGGCCGCATTTGTCGAGATCGACGGCAAGCGCTTCTTCAGATCGGGCGACCTCGGTCGGGTCGACGAGGACGGTTATTACTTCCTGACCGACCGGCTCAAACGCATGATCAATGCGTCGGGCTTCAAGGTCTGGCCGGCCGAGGTGGAAAGCCTGATGTTCCGCCACCCGGCGATCCAGGAGGCCTGCGTCATTGCCAGCCGCGACACCTATCGCGGTGAATCGGTCAAGGCCGTGGTGGTGTTGCGCCAGCATGCGCGCGACTCGGTCAGCGAGAAAGACATCATTGCCTGGTGCCACGACAACATGGCGGTGTACAAGGCGCCGCGTCAGGTGCAGTTTGTCGACCAGTTGCCCAAGAGTGGTAGTGGCAAGGTGATGTGGCGCCTGCTGCAGGAGCAGGAGGGCGGCTGATCCGCTTGCGCGCTCGGCGCAGCCGCGACGCAGGATTCAGATGTAGCCGACTACCGGTTTGGTATGGCGCATATGCAGCGACATGCCCAGCGCCGCCATGTGGTTGGCGTTGCGAGCCAGGATGGTCTGGGACAGTGGCAGGAACTCGGTCTCCTCGTACTGCGCATGCGCGTGGTACTCCTTTACCAGCTGCTGGACAGCTACATCGTCCAGTTCCGTGTCGTGTCCCTTGGCGATTTGCCTGAGTTGGGGCTTGATGCGCGTCCACCAGGCTTCGATCTGGCGGTGCTCGACCGTCAGCCGCTCCACCATCGTCTTGACGTGTTCCCTTTCCGTGCCCTTGACCGCGCTTTGTATGACTGCAGGAAACAGTTCGCGTTCCTCCTCGCCATGGTGCTCCACGATCACCGCGTCGAAGAACGCCAGCATGTCGGCTGCCACCGTACGCGCGCGCCGGGCTGGAGCCATCAGTGCCGGTAGTTCGTTCATCGCGTCAAGGTGTCCGATGATGCCGACATGGCACTGCGAGAAGTTCGCAATCGGCGCATCCTGGCTGCTTTTCTGCGTGGGTGTCGGCTTCTCGGTCATGCTGGGTCTCCTCGTGTGGTGGCGCGCACTCGTCATTGTGTCGGTCTGCGGCCCGGGCGGTATTGATGCCCGTCAAGGTCGGAATCCGGGATCAAGCCAGCGCCGAATTCACCCTCATTGAACCAGCGGCGTGTCCGCCGCGTCCAGGTCGATGCCCACGATTCGGGCCTGGCCGGCGAGCAGTTGCAGGTATTGGCGCAGCGCCGTGACAAAGCTGTGCTGGCGCAGCGCCATCGCGACCGCGCCCCGCACTGCGGTGAACGGCTGGTCCTGGCCGGGTTCGCGCGCCAGGATCTCGACCACATGCAGGCCGAAGCGGCTGTGCACCAGGCGCGGCAACACCCCCACCTGGGCCTGGCCGAACAATTCGCGCGCCAGCTCTGGTGCGACATCTTCGCGGGTGAGCCAGCCCAGGTCGCCACCCTGCGCGCCGCTGGGGCAGTTCGAGAATTCGCGCGCCGAGCGGGCAAAGCCTTCGTTGCTGACGCCGTCGTGGCAACGCACGTCAAGCAGACAGGCTTCGGCGCGGTCGCGCGGCTTCACCACGTCCATGCCCTGGGTCAGCGCGAAAAGAATGTGGCGCGTGTGCACCTTCTCGCCGGTGCGGTAACTTGCTGCGTGGGCCTGGTAGTGGCGCTCGCAGGCTTGTTCCGTCGGTTCCGGCACTACGACCTGCTGCGCGATCAGCGCATCGATCGCATCGCTGGCGGCTTCGCTGACGACACCATCGGCGCCGGCAGCATCGTCTTGTGCCAGCAAGCCGGCGGCTTGCGCCGCCTGGCGTAGCAGTTCAGTGCATGCGCGCTGGCGCAACACTTCGTTGTCCAGTTGTTCGCCCGCCGCGTGCAGGGCCACGCCGTTGATCATGGCCACTGGCGTGTCGGTGCTTGCCGGTACTGGGCCGATGGTAAGTGTCTGTTCTGTCATCGTGATGTCTCCTTGTCAGACGCCCGCGCCGGGCTGGCGCGGCTGGTCGTGGCCGGCCGGCAGGTTCATGCGGCGGCTGCGCACCATCTGGTGCGGACGGAACAGAAAGGCGACGGTGGCAAACCCGCTCCAGACGTGGACCAGGCGGCTGAACGGAAACAGCAGGAAGATCGTCATGCCCAGCACCAGGTGCAGCTTGAACGGCCAGTCCACTGCGATCAGCAAGGACGCGTCGGGACGGAAGGTCACGATACGCTGCGCCCATTCCGACAGGAGCAGCATGACGCTGCCGTCGTTGTGCGCGAAAGAGAATGGCAGCGTGACCAGGCCCAGCACCAGTTGCACCCACAGGATCAGCAGGATGGCGATGTCGGTGCGGTGGCTGGTGAGACGGATGCGCGGATCGAACAGGCGGCGGTACAGCAGCAAGCTCAGGCCGACAAAGCAGACGGCGCCGGCGATCCCACCTGCGGTGACGGCGATCATCTGCTTTTGCCCGGCCGTGATGAAGGGTTCGTAGACCCAGTGCGGCGTCAGCAGGCCGACAAAGTGGCCGAAAAACAGGAACAGGATGCCGACGTGGAACAGGTTGCTGCCCCAGCGCAGCGTACCGGTGCGCAGCATCTGCGAGGAATCGCTTTTCCAGGTGTATTGGTCGCGGTCAAAACGCGCCAGGCTGCCCATCAGGAACACCGCCAGGCAGACATAGGGGTAGACGTTGAACGCGAAATTGTGCAGGTAGGTCTGGATGGCGCTCATGGTGTGGCTCCTTGATGCTGGTCGGCGACCGGGCGCCGCACTATCTGGATCGGCTGCTCCTGGCCGGGTCGCGCCTGGCCCTTGGTCGAACAGCCATCGAATACCGGCGGTTCGGCCCAGCTCTCGTCCAGGTCGTCTTCTTTCGGCAGCTTGACCGCCTGGGCTTTCTCTCCTGCCAGATCCAGCAAGGCGCCGAGCACGCTGGCATAGGGACTCTGTTGTTTTTGCAGCGCGGCGAAGATGGCGTTGAAGATGTGCGCCATTTCCGCCAGAAACGCGCGTGCTTCCAAAGGCGGTTGCGTGGAGACGAACTCCAGCACCGCCGGCAGGTAGTCGGGCAGTTCGCCTTCGGCTAGGTACAGCCCGGCCTTTTCATAGGTCTGGCCCAGGTCGATCATGGCCGGGCCTCGGTCACGCGAGTCGCCGTGCACATGTTCGAACAGGTGCAGCGAGGTGGCGCGGCCGCGGTCAAACAGCGCCACATATTCAGCCTGGTTGTCAAGGTTGTCGCGGCGCGCCAGCGCCGCCAGCAAAGATTCGAGTTCGACCAGCCGGGCGGCGGACAGCGCGCGCTCTTCGCGCAGGACCTGGCGCATCTGGGGCAGAAAAGACTGCATCTGGCCGTCGGGGTAACTGAGCATGGCTGCCAGCGTGCGCAAGCTACGCGATGCAGCGACGGGTTTGTTGTTGCCGAACATGTTCATACCTCCGCCCGGATCGGGATGGTGCGTTTTTTCTCGCTGCCGAACAGGCTCACCTCGCCGGTTCCTTCCGAGCAACCGTTGCCGAAGCTGAAGCCGCAGCCGCCGCGCACGTTGAAGGTGTTTTCGGCGTATTCGCGATGCGTGGACGGGATCACGAAGCGGTCCTCGTAGTTGGCGATCGCCATCACCTGGTACATCTCCTCGACCTCGGCGATAGTCAGGCCCACCTGTTCCAGCGCGGCGGTGTTGATGCGCTGCTCGACATGCTTTTCGCGCTGGAAGGCGCGCATGGCCAGCATGCGTTCAAGAGCACGCACTACCGGCACCGTGTCACCGGCGGTCAGCAGGTTGGCCAGGTACTTGACCGGGATGCGCAACTGATTGACGTCCGGAATCTGCCCATTGGTGCCGACATGACCGGCATTGGCCGCGGCCGAGATCGGCGACAGCGGTGGCACATACCAGACCATCGGCAGCGTGCGGTATTCCGGATGCAACGGCAGGGCCACGCGCCACTGCACCGCCATCTTGTAGACCGGGCTGTTGCGCGCGGCCTCCATCCATTTGTCCGGAATGCCGTCACGCTGTGCCTGGGCAATCACCTTGGGGTCGAACGGGTCCAGGAAGATGTCGAGCTGGGCGTTGTACAGGTCGCGGTCGTGCTCCACGCTGGCCGCTTCCTGGATGCGGTCCGCGTCATACAGCAGCACGCCCAGGTAACGGATGCGGCCCACGCAGGTCTCGCTGCACACCGTCGGCTGGCCGGCCTCGATGCGCGGATAGCAGAAGATGCACTTTTCGGCCTTGCCGCTTTTCCAGTTGTAGTAGATCTTCTTGTACGGGCAGCCGCTCACGCACATGCGCCAGCCACGGCACTTGTCCTGGTCGATCAGCACGATGCCGTCTTCCTCGCGCTTGTAGATCGAACCTGACGGGCAACTGGCGACACAGGCCGGATTCAGGCAGTGCTCGCACAGCCTGGGCAGGTACATCATGAAGGTGTTCTCGAACTGGCCGTAGATGTCCTTCTGGATATCGTCGAAGTTCTTGTCCTTGCTGCGCTTGGAGAACTCGCCGCCAAGAATCTCCTCCCAGTTCGGGCCCCAGACGATCATGTCCATCTGCTTGCCGGTGATCAGGCTGCGCGGCCGGGCCGTGGGGCTGGCCTTCATTTCCGGCGCACTTTGCAGGTGGTCGTAGTCGAAGGTGAAGGGTTCGTAGTAATCGTCGATCTGCGGCATGTTGGGGTTGCTGAAGATCTTCATCAACAGCGACCACTTGCCCCCTTGCTTGGGC
>JBBKVW010000469.1:0-2795 GCA_037968655.1 Burkholderiaceae bacterium | reverse complement strand
CTTCCTGACCTGCGGCATTGCGCTGGGCCGTTTCTGGGCCTACTACGAACTGGGCTGGGGCGGCTGCTGGTTCTGGGACCCGGTTGAGAACGCCTCCTTCATGCCCTGGCTGGTCGGCACCGCGCTGATCCATTCGCTTGCGGTGACCGAAAAGCGCGGTGGCTTCAAGATGTGGACCGCGCTGCTGGCGATCCTGACCTTCTCGCTGTCGCTGCTGGGCACCTTCATCGTGCGCTCGGGCGTGCTGAGCTCGGTGCATGCGTTTGCCACCGACCCGGCGCGCGGCATCTTCATCCTGGGCTTCCTGGCGGTGGTCATCGGTGGTTCGCTGGCGCTGTACGCGTGGCGCGCGCCGCGCGTCGGCCTGGGTGGCAGCTTCGAGCCGGTATCGCGCGAGTCGATGCTGCTGACCAACAACGTGCTGTTGCTGGTGGCAGCGGCCGCGGTGCTGCTGGGCACGCTGTATCCACTCGTGATCGACGCTTTGGGTATGGGCAAACTGTCGGTTGGCCCGCCCTACTTTGATACCGTGTTCGTGCCGCTGATGACGCCGGCATTGTTCCTGATGGGCATAGGCCCGATGGCGCGCTGGCGCCAGGCCAGCCTGCCCGACCTGGCCTACCGCCTGCGCTGGGCCTTTGCCGTCAGTGCGGTCAGCGCCGTGGTGGCTTTCTTTGCGCTCGGCAAGTGGACACCGATGATCGGCCTGGGGCTGGCGCTGGCGGCCTGGATCGCCAGTACCGTGGTGCTGGCATTGGTCAGCCGGTTGCAGGAGAGCGCCTCTCCCAACTGGTCGCGCCGCTTTGCCGCGCAGCCGGGCAGCTTCTACGGCATGTTGCTGGCCCATCTGGGCGTGGCGGTGTTCGTGGTCGGTGTCACCGTGGTCAGCGGCTTCCAGAGCGAAAGCGATGTGCGCATGGAGCCCGGCGATACCGCCACGGTGGCCGACTACCAGGTGCGGCTGGACAAGATCGAAGATATTCGCGGCCCCAACTACCAGGCCTCGCAAGCCACGCTGACCGTCACCCAGGGCGGCAAGCTGGTGGCCACCGTGACGCCCGACCGGCGCGTCTACAACGTCAGCCGTTCGCCGATGACCGAAGTGGCGATCGACCGCGGCCTGCTGCGCGATGTCTACATTGCACTGGGCGACCCAGTCAGCGCCACTGCCTGGAGCGTGCGCCTGCACCACAAGCCATTCGTCAACTGGATCTGGATTGGCTGCGTGCTGATGGCCCTGGGCGGCCTGCTCGCGGTGATGGACCGGCGTTATCGCAAGGTGCGTGTGCACAGCCAGGGCCGCCAGCCGTCGGCAGCCGCCGGCACTGGTCTCGCTGCTGCTGGCGCGGGTGACACGGCGCCTGTGGGTGGCGCCGCCGCTGTGGTGGCAGAGGGCCTGGGGCGATGAAGAAGTTCCTGATCCCGCTGGCCATATTCCTGGTCCTGGTGGGCTTTCTGGCGGTCGGGCTGGGCCTCGATCCGCGCAAGGTGCCCTCGCCGCTGATCGACAAGCCGGCGCCAGCCTTCAGCCTGCCTTTGTTGCACACGCCCGAGCAGAACCTGTCAGCCCAGGATCTGAAAGGCAAGGTCTGGATACTCAACGTCTGGGCGTCCTGGTGTGTCGCCTGCCGCGTCGAGCATCCGCTGCTGGTCGAGTTCTCCAAGATGAACCTGGTGCCGCTGTACGGGCTGAACTACAAGGACAAGCCGCAGGACGCGATCGGCTGGTTGCAGAAATTCGGCGACCCCTACACCCGCTCCCTGTCCGACCGCGAAGGCCTGGTGGGCATCGATTTTGGCGTCTATGGCGTGCCCGAAACCTTCGTGATCGACAAGGCCGGCATGATCCGCTTCAAGCAGATCGGACCGGTCACGCCCGAGGTTCTGCGCGACGAGATCATCCCGCTGGTGAGGAAACTCGGTGCCTGATCAATTGCTGAGGATGTGGCGGCGCATGGCGCCTGTCGTGGCGGCCCTGCTGCTGGCGGGCCTGTCGGTGCTGGCTTATGCCAAGGAGGCGCAGCCGATGTCGGACGATCCGGCGCTGGAGGCCCGCGTGCTGGCCATCGCCGAGGAGTTGCGCTGCCTGGTGTGTCAGAACGAGACCATCGCCGCGTCGCAGGCCGACCTGGCGGTTGACCTGCGCAAGCAGATCCGGCTCAAGCTGCAGGCTGGCCAGTCGCAGCAGCAGATACTGGACTTCATGGTCCAGCGCTATGGCGACTTCGTGCTGTACCGGCCTCCGCTGAAGGCCAGCACCGTGCTGCTGTGGCTCGGGCCGTTCGCGCTGCTACTGGTCGCTGCGGCCGTGCTGGTGGTCAATATCCGGCGCCGCCGTCGTGGCGCGATGACGCAGGACTTGAGCGAGGCGCAGGCGCAGCGCGCGCGCGAACTGCTGGGCGATGGCCCCTCGCCATCATGAATCCGGCTGACTTCACATGAGCATGTTCCTGGTTTATGTGCTGGGGCTGATCGCCCTGGCCTTGCTGATCGTTTTGCCGGCCCTGTTGCGGCGCCGGGTGGTGGGTGCGACGCCTGCCGCCAGCAATGACGCCGGCCGCGCCAATCTGCAGGTGCTGCGCGAGCAACTGGCGGCGCTGGACGCAGAGCATGTGGCGGGCGCCGTCGATGCCGCCCAGTACCGGTTGGCGCGCAGCGAGATCGAACGCCGCGCGCTGGATGAAGACCAGGCCGTGGCGCCAACGCCGGTGGTGCCACGGCGCGCCGGCAAGACGGCGCTGGCCCTGGGTCTGTTCATCCCGCTGTTCGCGGTGCTGATGTACGCCGCTTTGGGC
>JBBKVW010000468.1:0-7837 GCA_037968655.1 Burkholderiaceae bacterium | reverse complement strand
GTCGTAGCCCACGCCGCCACCCTTGCGCATGGTCTCGGCGGCCTGGGTCAGCGCGATGTAGATGCCGGGGTTTCCGTCTTCGGCGTGCGCGATCGAGTCGCCCACCGGCTGTACAAAGCAGTTGATCAGCGTGGCCGACAGATCGGTACCCGCGGCGGACTGGATGCGGCCGGCGGGCAGGAAGCCGGCCTGCAGCGCCGCCAGGAAGCGGCCTTCCCACAGCGCGCGCTGCTCGGGTGGCTCGGCCATCGCCAGTGCCCGCGCGACGCGCAGATTCACGTCGTCGATCGCGCGTTCGTCGTCCTTGGCATACTTTTCCAGCAGCACTTCCGCGCTGATGGCTTGGGCTGGCAATGGGCTGCGTGTGGTGGTGTTGCGGGCGGTGCGTGTGCTGGACATGGTGTCGTCGGGGCTCGTGGTTAGGAAGATGCGGCTTGGAGCCGGCGTTGCAGGTGGCTGATCGTGCGTGTCGTCAATCGCGCTCAAGCTTAGTGCGCGCTTGCCACGCGTCGATTGACTTGCCACAAGCAGCCGATAATCGCCGCCATCCAATTCACCATTTGTACTCCCATTTCGACCCGGCTGCAGCCGGGTACCGCACCATGCACATTGCCAGTTTCGATGACCTGTTGGCAGCCGCCCGTACCCAGGATCAACCGCAGCGACTGCTGTTCGTTTTTGCGCAGGCCGAGCTGGCCGACGACAGCAGCGAAGACCAGCGCCGGCGTTTCGAGGCCGGCGAGGGGGGTGCCCTGGAGCCGGTGATGGTGGTCGACAAGGCGCCCGACGAACTGGTCGACTTTGCCACCCTGGCGCGCGAGTCGCTGCAGTTCGGCAAGCCCTGGGCCGTCGTGTTCGTGGCAGCGCTGTCGGGTCGCCAGGGTGTGGCGCCGGCAGAAGCCGACGTGGGCCAGGCGCTCGACCGGATGACCGAAGCGATCAAGACCGGCAACCTGTCGGCCTTCATTCCCTTCGACCGCGACGGCCACACCATTCAGTTCGACTGAACGCTGTCACCAGGCCAGCCATCCTACGGTGGCCGATCGGCTGAACGCGACCGACACGATGTAACTCACCGTCGCCAGCGCCGCGCCGAAGGCCAGTGCCTGGCGCCAGCGCGCTGTGCCGACGCGAAACGCCATGTGGCCCAGCGCGATGTACAGCAGCAGCGCCAGCACCTTGGCGCCGAGCCAGGGCTGTTGCCAGGGGTATTGGTGGCTGATCCACGCCAACGCGATCGCCGCGCCCAGCAGCACGGTGTCGTTGACGTGGGGTGCGATGCGCAGCACCGGCCAGCGACGCCAGTCCACACCGGCAAACTGCAGGCTGCCGCGCAACACGAACAGCGTGATGCTGATGCTGGCGCAGGCAATATGCAGTAGTCGGATATGGACGTAGTCCATGCTTGTCAGTCGTCGCGTCCGAACGATCGCAAGTCAAGCGATATGCAAGTGTCGCGCCCGGTTGGCTGCCTGCATATGCCGCAGGTCAAGCGCCGTCGCCAGTCCGGTTGCGTTCGGTGCAGGCCATGGCAGGACGCACACCGGCCGGGTTCAGCGCTCGGCTATGTAGTGCTGCATCGTCACCGACTCACCCTCGAGCAGGAAGGAGCGTACATGCGATTCCAGCTCATGGTCGGCCATGGTGGCGCGGGCGCGCTGGTGCAGGTAATCGGCCCAGGACGTGACGATGAAGCGCTCGAAATAGCGCTGCGGATCGGCCAGGTCGCGGTAGACGCGCCAGAAGGTGGCGCCATCGCGCCGGCGCGGCGCGCGCAGCTGGGTGATGGCGCTGAGAAAGTCCTCGGCCCCCTTGGGGTCGATGCGATAGCCCATTTCAACCGCGATCGGGCCGGCGGCCGGATCGGGTTCGTCGCTCAGGAACAGTTCCTGCCAGGGCGTGGCCGGCGTGACGTCCTGCACCTCGCCCATGCGCAGCGGAAAGCGCCGCGCCATCAGCGGTCCCAGCGCCATGCACACGGCCGCCACGCACAGGGCGGTGGTCAGGCCGGCTATATCCGACAGGGCGCCCCAGAATGCCGATCCGATGGCGAAGGCGCCCAGCGCCGACAGGGTATGCATGGCCACGGCGCGCGCGCGAACCCAGGGCGGCACGCTGGTCTGGGTGGCGGTGTTGAAGGTCGACATGACCGCCATCCAGGCGCCGCCGCCGACCACCAGGGCCAGGTACACCGGAAGGTGCCAGCGCGAAAAGGCCGCGATCAGCATCACCAGTGCAAACAGCATGCAGCCGCCGGTGATCAGTGCCTCCAGTCCGTAGCGCGTGCGCAAACGGCTGATCAGCAGGCCGGAGATGACGGCGCCAACACCCAGGCAGCCCATCATCAGGCCAAAGCCGCTGGCGTCCAGCCCCAGCTGGCGCTGCCCTATCACCGGCAGCAGCGCCCACAAGGCAGAACCGGCGCCGCTGTAGGCGGCCGCACGCAGCAATTGCGCCAGCACGATATGCGAATGCCAGGCAAAGCGCAGGCCACTCAACATGCCGCCCCACAGGCGCTCGGCCGGCAGGCGTGAGGGCGGATGCGGCTTGGGTGGCGCGCGCCGGATCGCCTGCATCATCCACAGCGTGCTGGCCACGGCCAGCGCGAAATTCCAGGACCCACCCAGGTAGGCGAAGATCAGGCCCGCCAGCGCCGGGCCGAGCGCGCGGGCGCCGTTGTAGGCCACGCTGAAGGCGATGATGGCCTGCGGCAGTTCTACCCGCGGCACCGAGTCGGCGATCGCCGAATTGAAGGCCGGCGACAGCAGCGCGGTGCAGCTGCCGGCAAGAAAGATCAGGAACAGCACGCCGGCCGGCCCCACGCCCTGGGTCATCGACAGGCCCGCCAGCAGCGTGCCGCAGGCGGCCTGCACCGCCAGTGCAAACAGGATCAGCCGGCGCCGGTCAGTGATGTCGGCAAGCACACCGGCGGGCAGCGAGAACAGGAACATCGGCAGGAACACGGCGGTCTGCACCAGCGCGACCAGGAATGACGAGGCGCTCAGCTCGACCATCATCCAGGACGCGGCCATGGTCTGCATCGCATTGCCGACGAAGTAGACGCTGCCACCGCCCCACAGGACGCGAAACTGCGGGCGACGAAAAGTGCGGTTGGTCAGGAAGGCGGCTTGCATGTGCTCCCATTGTCCATGCGGGGCTATGGGCTCAGAAGAAGCGCTGCCCGCAAACGCACTTTGCCTGCGAGAAGACGCACGTGCGAGCAGCTATAGGACTATGTGGGAAGCTTCGGTGGGAATGCGCCGACGCGCTGCAGGCTCTTGGGCGAAATGTGCTCAAGTTCATTCAAGATGCCGGGGACAAGTGGCACCAGGTGTTCCATTCGGTTGCTCACTGCTGCAACGACCAGCACGGCGACCGGCAAAGCGGCAAGGTTTTGCTGAAACTCGAGGTTCCCGTCCATCGTCAGGAACACGTCAAACGTCAAGCCGGCCAGCGCGAGCAGCTTCCCGTTCTTGACGCCCGACCATCCGCTACGCTGTACCGTGGAAACCTCATGACCGACGAGTAGCGCGCCGAGGCGACGCGGCAGGTCTTCGTCAAGCAGGACGCGCATCTGGAACGAGCGCAGCACGCGCCTGTTCGAGAACTGCTACCGCCAACGCACGGCTGACGGATGGGAAGTCGTCGAGAAAGACTTCCAGCGAGTCGCCGGCTTCAAGATGGTCAAACAGGGTCTTGACCGGCACGCGGGTGCCAAGGAAGACGGGTGTTCCGCTGTGGATTTCAGGGTCGACGGTGATCAACTGTGTCTTCATGGCCAGGCTCGCAGTGCGACAGGATGAAACAGTGTACTGCCGGGTCAGTGCAAGCGACAGTGCAAGCGACAGCGCAAGCGACAGTGCAAGCGACAGTGTGCAAACGACCGGCTGTGGCCCCACGATAGTAATGTCCCCTTCGCCCCAGGTAGAAGTGTCCCCATTCAAGCTTGCGGGCGAACGGCTTCGTGTCAGGGCGGCGTTTTCCTGGCGCGCAGGGTGGCGAGCCATAGCGCTTCGACCTTGTCCCGTGCCCAGGGCGTTTTGCGCAGGAACTTCAGGCTCGATGCGATGCTCGGGTCATGGCTGAAGCAGCGCACCGGGATCCGGCGCGCCAGTTCGTCCCAGCCGTATTTGTCGGCCAGCGCAGTGACGATCTGTTCGAGCGTCACGCCGTGCATCGGATTGCGTGGCTGGTGGCTCGAAGGGTCGTCAGCCATTACGGGTTTGATCGGCTTGGTCATCAGTTGTCCGTTCTGCGGCTGGCTTTTGAGGCCTTCGCGCTGCGCGCTGCGGCATTCGCCTTGGGAGCGGCCCGGCGGCTCATATCGCCAACGGCAATGCGCCGGTGCTCTTGATGCGGTCCAGGCAGACGCTGGAGCGCACGTTGTCGACGCTGGGCATGGCCATCAGGGTGTCCATCAGGAATTGCGACAGGGCCTTGAGGTCGCGTGCCATGACCTTGAGCACATAGTCGAAGTCGCCGGTGACCGAAAAGCATTCGAGTACCTCGGGCAGGGCGCTGATGGCGTCGGTGAATTTGCGCAGGTTGGCCATGTGGCCTTTTTCCATCGACACATGCACGAAGGCGGTGACGCCCAGGCCCAGCATGGCTGCGTCGAGCCGGGTTTCGTAGCCAGCGATCACGCCCAGTTCTTCGAGCCGGCGGTGGCGGCGGTGGCACTGCGAGGTCGACAGCTTGACGGCTTCGGCCAGTTCCAGGTTGGAAGCGCGGCCGTGCTGCTGCAGAAAGGCCAGCATTCGCAGATCGGTGCGGTCGAGTTCGATGTTCTGCAATTTTGTCCCTTGTTATTGCAATTATCTGGTAGTTTATTCCAATGATGGCGTGTCCTGTCGGGACAATTGCAAACCTATTGTGCGCGAGTGGGACTACCATCGTTCCATTGCAGCAATCGGCGCAACGGCAGTTTCCGGGACGACGGCGCGCTGAACATTCCTGGCAGGCGGCGCCTGGTGCTTTATTGCCCCGTTTGCGGCGTGCTTGCGAAAAATGTAGCATCGACGGCATGCACCCATCGTTGTGGCGCCATGGCGGCGGCCGCAGTTCGAATCACACAAATACAAGGAGTGACACACATGGCAGATCTGTTTGAGAACCCAATGGGCCTGATGGGATTCGAGTTCGTCGAGTTCGCCTCGCCGACCCCCAACGTGCTCGAGCCGGTGTTCGAGATGATGGGCTTTAGCAAGGTGGCCCGGCATCGTTCGAAGAACGTCACGCTGTACCGCCAGGGTGATATCAATTTCATCATCAACTACGAACCGCGCAGCGTGGCCTCGTTCTTCGCCGCCGAGCACGGGCCCTCGGCCTGCGGCCTGGCGTTTCGGGTGCGCAACTCGCGCGTGGCCTACGAGCGGGCGCTCGAACTGGGCGCCGAGCCGATGGAGATGCGGACCGGGCCGATGGAGTTGCACCTGCCGGCGATCAAGGGCATCGGCGGCGCACCGTTGTACCTGATCGACCGCTTCGAAGACGGCAAGTCGATCTATGACATCGACTTTGATTTCATCGAGGGCGTGGACCGGCGCCCGGTCGGGCATGGACTCAGGCTGGTCGACCACATGACGCACAACGTCTACCGTGGCCGCATGGCATATTGGTCCAAGTACTACGAGCGCCTGTTCAATTTCAAGGAGATCCGCTACTTCGACATACAGGGCCAGCACACCGGTCTTACGTCCAGGGCCATGACCGCGCCCGATGGCCAGATCCGGATTCCGCTCAATGAAGAGTCGGCCAAGGGTTCGGGACAGATCGAGGAGTTCCTGATGGAGTTCAATGGCGAAGGCATACAGCACATTGCGCTGTTGACCGACAACCTGATCGACAGCGTCGACAAGCTGCAGATGGCCGGCATACCGCTGATGACCGCGCCCAATGACGTCTACTACGACATGCTGGCCGAGCGATTGCCCGGTCATGGCCAGCCGGTGCCGGAACTGCAGGCGCGCGGCATCCTGATGGACGGCAGCACCGAGGGCGGCACGCCGCGCCTGCTGTTGCAGATTTTTTCCAAACCCCTGCTCGGGCCGGTGTTCTTCGAGTTCATCCAGCGCAAGGGCGACGACGGGTTCGGCGAGGGCAACTTCAAGGCCCTGTTCGAATCGATCGAGCGCGACCAGGTGGCGCGCGGCGTCATCGCAACGGCCTGAACCATGGCCGATCTGCACTACCAAAGCGGCTTTGGCAACGAATTTGCAACCGAGGCCCTGCCCGGCGCACTGCCGATCGGGCGCAACTCGCCCCAGCGCTGCGCTTATGGCCTGTATGCCGAGCAGCTCTCGGGCACGGCATTCACCGCGCCGCGCGCCGACAACCGGCGCTCGTGGCTGTATCGCATCCGACCCAGCAGCATGCACCAGCCATTTGTGCAGGTCGATGCCGGCCGGTTGACGGCCGATTTCGGCGAGGACGCATCGCCCAACCAGATGCGCTGGAACCCGTTGCCGATGCCCGATCAGCCGACCGACTTCGTGCAAGGCCTGTTCACCATGGCCGGCCATGGCGGCGCGCTGGCCCAGTCCGGCGCTGCGGTGCATCTGTATGCCGCCAACACCGGCATGGTTGGCCGGGTGTTCTACAACGTCGACGGCGAGATGCTGATCGTGCCGCAGCAGGGCCTGCACCGTTTCGTGACCGAACTGGGCGTCGTCGAAGCCGGCCCGCAGGAGATCGTCGTGATCCCGCGTGGCGTTCGCTTTCGCCTCGAATTGCCAGATGGCCCGGTGCGCGGCTATGTCTGCGAGAACTTTGGTGCCAATTTCAGGCTGCCCGACCGCGGACCGATCGGCTCCAACGGGCTTGCCAACAGCCGCGACTTCCTGACGCCGGTGGCCGCCTACGAGGATGTGGACCGACCGAGCGAACTGCTGGCGCGTTTCCAGGGCCGGCTCTGGTCCGCGCAGATGGGCCATTCGCCGCTCGACGTGGTGGCCTGGCACGGCAACTACGCGCCCTATAAATACGACCTGCGCCGCTTCAACGCCATCGGCTCGATCAGCTACGACCATCCCGATCCGTCGATCTTCCTGGTGCTGCATGCAGCGTCGGACACGCCGGGCGTCAGCAGCATCGATTTCGCGATCTTCCCGCCGCGCATCCTGGCGATGCAGGACACCTTCCGCCCGCCCTGGTTTCACCGCATTATCGCCAGCGAGTTCATGGGCCTGGTGCACGGCACGTACGACGCCAAGGCCGACGGCTTTTCGCCCGGCGGCAGCAGCCTGCACAACAGCATGAGCGGCCACGGGCCCGATGCGGCGACCTTCGACAAGGCCAGCAACGCTGACCTGTCCAAACCCGATGTCATCACCGACACCATGGCCTTCATGTTCGAGACCCGCGGCGTGCTGCGCCCGACCGCGGCTGCGCTGCAGTCGCCGCAATTGCAGCAGGACTATTTCCGTTGCTGGCAGGACCTGCCGAAGAACTTTAACCCGACAAAACCATGACACCCATGCTTGACGCAACCCACGACGCACAGCTGCGCAGCTGGCTGGAATCGGCCAATGACTCGGCCAGTGATTTTCCGATCCAGAACCTGCCGCTGGGCCGCTTTCGGCTCGACGCCACAGGGCCTTGGCGACTGGGCGTCGCGATCGGCGACCAGATCGTCGATCTGCAGCGCTGCGGTCTGGTGCTGAACCAGGACGCCAACGCGCTGATCGCCGCCGACAAGCAGCAGCGGGCGGCCCTGCGACTGGCGCTGTCGCAGGGCTTGCGCGCCGGCAGTGAACAGGCCGGCACCTTCAAGGTGGCAATGGTGCCGCAAGCTGCGGTCGAGCTGGGCCTGCCCTGCGACACCCGCGACTACACCGAC
>JBBKVW010000467.1:0-7453 GCA_037968655.1 Burkholderiaceae bacterium | reverse complement strand
ACCAGCCGTTCGTGGGTCGGGAAATCGCCCAGCACCCAGCCACCGCCGTGGAAGTACATGAACGCGGGCAGCATTTTCTGCTTGCTGCCGACCGGGCGCACGATGGTCAGCTTCAGCTCGCTGCCATTGACGCGGATCGTCTTCTCGCTGACGTCCGCCGCCGGCAAGGCCACTTTGGGGGCGGCCTGGGCACCCACCAGCGCCGCGCGGGCATCGACCGGCGTCATGGTGTCGAGCGTCTTGGCGCCTTCGAGGGATTGCAAGAATTTTGCCGTGTTGTGTTCGACGCCGGGCCGGTCGGCTGCACAAGCGCTACCAACCGCCAGGGTCAGGACGGAAACCGCGACAGCGGAGGTGAGGGTTTTCATGAAATTTTCTTTTTACTGAGTGAGAAGCTGAGGCTGGAGAACATCGTCGGTGTCTATACGGCGTTTACAGCGGTGCCGACCATCTCGATGCGGACAATGGCACTTAGGTTTTCAGGTATCGGACGAAAATCCGTTTCTGTACCGTCGAGCAGGTTGGGAATGACTTCGGCTGAATGCTTGCCGTCGGCGCCAACGCTGAACATGATTGCCTTCTTGTTGAGAGCGGGCTGCGTGCGGCTTGTCCTTCGACCAGACCCCACGCAGATCTTGGGCGATCTCTAGCCGCGGATGTACGCGATTCTCGAAGCTGCCGTCAGATCTGTCGGTCCGCTGGACCGGGTCAACCAGCAGGCCAAATCAGTCGTGGGTCTCGAATTCGCTGCACAGGTAGCCCGGTTAAGGCGCGACGTGCGCTTGGAAAATCTTGCTGACCACCGTCCACTGGCCATCGATCTTCAACAGATGGAAGAAGTCGGTGAACGAAATGCCCGACATGCCGTTGGCGTCAATGCGGGCACTGGCCGCCGTACCGACGATCTCGATGCGAGTGATCGCGGCCTGGGCGTCGGGAGACGGGCGGAAATCCTTGTCGACCCCCTCGAAAAGGATCGAAATCGCGCCGCCGCTCAGTTTGCCATCGGGGCCGACGCTGTACATCGTCGCCTGGGGGCTGAAAGCGGACTTCATGATGCTGCTCTTGGCCTGCTTGCATCCCTCGATGTACTTGTTCAGCACTTCGGAGATGGCTTGGTAATCCTGCACGTACGTTGGCTTGCTCATGGTTTTTCCTTGGTTGGCTTGGGGGCGGGTTGGCGAGTCTGCGGCGTGGGCGGTGGCGCCCATGCCGACAGCGATCGCCGCGAAAATCAAAGTCTTGATGAAAGTCGCCTTCACTCGGTTACTCCTGTAAGAGTCGCAATGACTCGTCTACTCGACATCGGAAATTGGGTCAGCAGATAACCAGATCAATCTGCCAGTGCAGGCCAGTCGGTATAACCTTTGGCGCCATTGCCGTAATAGGTTTCACGGGGAGCCACGGCCAGTTCAACGTCCTCTTTCAAGCGACGGACCAAATCGGGATTGGCAATGAACGGTCGGCCGAAGGCGACGGCATCGACCTTGCCTTCCAGGCGGCGATTCACCGCAAGCGGAAGGTCATAGTTGTTGTTGCCGATGTAGGGGCCTTTGAACCTTGCGCGCAATGCGTCGAGGTCTATGCCTTCCGGCACGGTACGCGAGGTGGCTGTAGCGCCCTCGACAAAGTGCAAATACGCCAGTTGGAAGCGATTCAACTGCTCGATCAAATAGCCGTACGTCTGCATGACTTGGCTGTCGAGAGGCGTGTTGCCTGCGTCCGGCGTCACAGGGGAGAGCCGAATACCGACGCGGTCGTGGCCCCAGACCTCAACCACCGCCGCAGTGACTTCCAATGTGAGCCGGCAGCGATTCTCGATCGTGCCACCATATTCGTCACTGCGCTGGTTGGTCGAATCGCGCAGGAACTGATCGAGCAGATAACTGTTGGCGGAATGCACTTCGACACCGTCGAAGCCGGCCCGTTTTGCACACTCTGCGGCGTGCCGGTATTGCGCGATGACGCTGGGAATCTCAGACGTTTGTAGTGCGCGCGGCATCGAGACATCCAGCATGCCCTGCTCGGTATAGGTTTGCCCTTCCGCCCGGATCGCCGACGGTGCGACTGGCGCTGCCCCGTCCGGCTGCAGGTCAACATGCGAGAAACGACCCACGTGCCACAGTTGGCACACGATCAACCCCCCGGCTGCATGCACCGCGTCGGTCACCTTTTTCCAGCCGGCGACCTGTTCGTCCGTCCAGATGCCAGGCGTCAGGGCATAGCCCCGCCCCTGGGCGGAGATATTGGTCGCCTCGCTGATGATCAGGCCTGCGCTGGCCCGCTGTGCGTAGTAGCGGGCATGCATTTCGTTGGGCACGCCATCAGTGCCCATGCGACTGCGTGTGAGCGGAGCCATCACGACGCGGTTCGCGAGCGCCAGCGCACCCATCGCCACGGGCGAGAAGAGATCGCTGGAAGAGTTGCCAAGCGCCATTTTTATTCCTTTGAGCCACCAAGCTGTATGGTGAATTTGTGTGATGTCCGAAGTGTGGAGGCCAGCGATAATGACGTAAATAGTCACAAGAGAACATAAAGTATGAACAAAATGCTCACAATCGAGGAGGCGGGACAGATCGGTCGTGCGGGAGTGGCAGCAACCTCGCCGCTCGTACTGGAGGATGTTTATGGCGGCAAGCTCGTCGCAGCCATGGACCGTCAGCACCCTCGCGACTTGTTCGACGTGATGCAGTTGTTCGCACATGAAGGCATCACCCCAGCATCTGGCGCGCCTTCGTGGTCTACCTCGCCAGCCACAACCAACCGATCCATGAAGTCTTGTTCCCGGCCATGCGGGACAGCGGCCAAGAGTACAAACGCAACTTCAGGGGCATGACCACCGAACCAGTGGAACTGGGCGCGCTGCTGGCCGCGCGCGCCTGGTTCAAGAACTCAAAGCAGCCTCGATGCCGATGAGCGCCGATTTCTGTTGTCATTCATGAACGGTCGACCCGAATGGCCGTTGTTGGGCGTCGCGCATACCGAGCATCTGCCGGGCAGACGCTGGAAGCTGCAGAATCTGGCCCGACTGAAACTTAAGAGTCCGGCAAAGTTCGCCGAACAAACCGACGCGCTGGCGCAGCGGCGCCCGACGGTTACGCCCAGTTCGACGCTGGTGCCCCTGTCAAATTCGTGATCGATCCTCACGGTCAACTGTCTAGGTGATGGCCACCCAGTGGTTGCACTTAGCCCGAGACCGACAGAACGCAGGCTGTCGCCCAGAACAGCATGTTTTCAGGGCCCTGCTTTCCGCCAGCGCCAGTTCGAGCCATTGAGCGGAGCACGGCATAACTCGCGCCAATGAGCACGGCCACCGCCAACGCAGCCGCGGCGTGTGGTTGAACGTTGAAGACGAGGCCCAGTTCAGTTTTCCACGCGAAGGTGTTCGGGTTTGTGTAGTAACAGCAAGCGCCTTCAGTTTGCCGGCATTGGCGAATGGCATCCCTTCGGCACCAATCGCAATCATGAAATTGGCCTGCGACCAAGACCGGTAGGCCTACTGGCGCGAAATTGCATTTACTGCTCGGTTCGAACCGGAATGGCGAGCACCTCCAACCAGCGCATTCACGACTTTTGTGCATCTCATCCGCACAATCTACAAGATAAACACGATTGTTGAATGCTTCACCGACGCCTAAAGTTCACATATTCGAGCGGCTTGATCCAGTCATGACCGCGATAAGTGACTCACAGGGAGACGTCGTTGCAAGCCACATCGACCACGCCACGGAGCGCTGCCGAGAAGCGGGGCGCCTTTGAAGGCCTTGGTGTACTGGACATTGCCACATTCGGCGCATTGCCGTTCTGCGGAACGATCCTTGCTGATTTCGGTGCAGAGGTTGTCAAGGTCTAAGCAGCGGGGCGATATCGCCAAAACCAATAGGAGATAGCAAGATGAGCGTCAAGTTTCATGTCAATGGCAAAGCGGTCGCCGCCAACGCCGAACCCGATACCCCACTGTTGTGGGTCATCCGTGACGAGCTGGGCATGACTGGCACCAAGTTTGGTTGCGGCGCTGCCCTGTGCGGCGCGTGCACGGTGCACGTCGATGGCGTTCCGGTGCGTTCATGCCAGACCCCGCTGTCCAGCGTCGAAGGCAAAAAAGTGGCGACGATCGAAAGCCTCTCCAAAAACAACACCCACCCGCTGCAAGTGGCCTGGATCAAGCACGATGTGCCCCAGTGCGGCTACTGCCAGTCGGGCCAGTTGATGAGCGCAGCCGCCTTGCTGAGCACCAACAAGAACCCGAGCGATGCCGACATTGACGCCGCCATGAGCGGCAACATTTGCCGCTGCGGAACCTACCCGCGCATCCGTGCTGCCATCAAGGATGCCGCGTCCACCATGCGCAAAACTTAAGGAGCACGAACATGACTATCGAAAGCAATGTCGAGAACAAATCTGGCGTTCAGGCTTCGCGTCGCAGCTTCCTTAAAACATCAGCCATTGCCAGCGGCGGGCTGTTGATGGGTTTTGCCCTGCCCGGCAACATGGCGATTGCCGCTGGCACCGTGCACACGCCCAATGCCTGGGTGCATATCGCCGATGACAACACCATCACCCTGATCTCGGCGCGTTCCGAAATGGGCCAGGGCGTTTACACGTCCATGCCCATGCTGATCGCCGAAGAGCTCAACGTGGACATCCGCAAAATCAAAGTGACCATTGCGCCGCCCAATGCCAAGCTGTACGGCAACCCCTTCCTGGGCGGCGCGCAGATCACCGGCGGTTCAACCTCGGTGCGTGACGGCTGGGAAAAGCTGCGCATTGGCGGCGCCCAGGTGCGCGAGATGCTGATCACCGCAGCCGCCGACAAGTGGAAAGTCGACCGTAGCGAACTCAAGGCCGTGAACGGCATGGTGCTCGGACCCAATGGCAAAAGAGCGACCTATGGTTCGCTCGCCGCAGCGGCATCCAAAGTGCCGGTGCCTGAGAAGGTCGCCATCAAGGACCCGAAAGACTTCACGATTGTGGGCAAGCGCATCGGGCGCCTGGACACGCCTGCCAAGGTCAACGGGACGGCCGAGTTTGGCATCGACGTGAAAATGCCGGGCATGGTTTACGCCTCGCTTGAGCAATGCCCGGTGATCGGCGGCAAGGTCAAATCAGTTGATTCGGCCAAAGCCAAGTCCATGCCCGGCGTCATTGCGGTGGTGGAGATTCCCGATGGGGTTGCCGTGGTCGCCAACACCTGGTGGCGCGCCAATGCGGCACGCAAAACCCTGTCGGTGAACTGGGACGAGGGCGCCGGCGCCGGGCTGAACACTGCCTCGATGCTTGAAAGCATCCGCGCGGCGGCCAAGAACGGCACGGCATTGCCACTGAAGTCAGTGGGTGATGCGGATGCGGTCATTGCAGCCTCGCAGAACGTGATCCGGGCAGAGTACGTCAGCCAGTTGCTGTCCCATGCAACGCTGGAACCGATGAACTTCACCGCCAGCTACAAGGACGGAAAGTTGGCGCTGGCTGGGCCTACGCAGTGGCAAGATGCCGCCCAAGGGGCCATTGCCACGGCGCTGGGCGTCAAGCCAGAAGACGTGACCCTGCGCACAACCTTCCTGGGCGGCGGTTTTGGCCGGCGCATCGACACTGACTTCATCATCCAGGCGGCCCAAATCTCGAAGATTGTTGGCAAGCCCGTCAAGCTGGTGTGGACGCGTGAAGACGACATGACGCACGACTTTTACCGTCCGGCAGCGGTGCACACCATGGCGGCGGCATTGGGCGCCGATGGCAAACCCACCGCGCTGACGTTCCGCCACACCGGCCAGTCCGTCACCGAGCGCGTGTTTGGCCTGCCTGCCCCTGAGCAGGATCCGGCGATGACTGAGGCAGCCATCTCGGGGTATGACATTGCCGCCACCAAACACGACGTGGTCAAACACGACGCGGGTTTGCGCGTCGGCTACTTGCGTTCGGTCAGCCATACGCCCAACACCTTCGCCAATGAAAGTTTCATTGACGAACTGGCCAAGGCCGCTGGCAAAGACCCGGTCGCTTACCGCCTGAGCATGCTGGACAAGCAGCCGCGCCTTGCCAACGTTCTCAAACTCGCCACCCAAAAAGCCGGCTGGGGTTCGGCGGCGCCCGCCGGGCGTGCCAAGGGCGTGGCGTTGATGGAAGGCTATGACACGTCAATGGCGCTCGTGGTCGAGATCAGCTTGGAAGGCGGCTCCATCGAGGTCCACCGCGTCACAGTGGCCGCTGACTTGGGCCAGATGGTCAACCCTGACACGGTGGAGGCGCAGATCATGTCCAGCGTGGTGTTTGGCTTGGGCGCCAGCACCAACCAGGAAATCACGGTTGAAAAGGGCCGCGTGCAGGAGACCAACTTCCACCAGTTCCCGCTGACGCGCATGAACGAAACCCCCGTGATCGACATTGTGCTGGTCAAGAGCACCGAAAAACCCGGCGGCGTTGGCGAGCCTGCGGTGGCGTTGATGGCTCCGGCCATTGCCAATGCCGTCGCAACACTTACCGGCAAACGCGTACGCAAGTTGCCCATGACACCTGACAATATCAAGTCAGCTTGATTCCTCAGACTCGTTGACAGCACGCCTGCCAACAGCGCTCGCTCTCGCCTCCGGGCGGGGCGAGCGCTTTTAGCTTCTGGCGGCAGCACCCACAAACTCAACGGCCCTGCTGGCCGGCAAGCCGGTGCTTGACCATGTGCTGGACGCGGTGCGCGCCAGCGGCCTGGCACCTGGAAGATGCGAGCCACCCCGGCATGGGTGACTCGATTGCTGCGGATGTGCGGGCCACCCCTGGTAGGTTCCTTGCCTTTTAATTTACTTGCCCAGGTTGGCCTTGAGCTCTTGCGAGGCCTGCGCAATCGCGCTGCGGGGCGCCGGCAAATGGCTGAACATGTTCGACAGTCCAAAGTCATGAATCATGCCGTTGTAGCGCACCGACTTCACATGCACACCCGCAGCGTCGAGCTTGCGGCCGTAAGCTTCGGCTTCATCGCGCAGGACATCGAATTCGGCGGTCTGGATCAGCGTCGGCGGCAAGCCCTTGAGCTGCTCGGTCGTCGCCTGCAGCGGCGAGGCGTTCCTTTGAGCAACCCAGCTGCATGGTGAATTTGTGTGATGTCCGAAGTATGGAGGCCAGCGATAATGACGTAAGAAGTCAAAAGCAAACATACAGTATGAACAAAATGCTCACAATCGAGGAGTCGGTTCAGGTCGGTCGTGCGGGAGTGGCGGCAACCTCGCCGCCCGTGCATCTTCCGGGGCTTCTGACGTTCGAGGCGGCGGCCCGGCATTTGAACTTTGCCCGGGCGGCAGCAGAACTGGGCGTTACTCCGACTGCGGTGTCCCGGACCATCAAGACCGTGGAAGCGCAATTGAATGTGCGGCTCTTCAACCGAACCACGCGCAGTGTCAGCTTGACCGAAGCGGGTGCGTCACTGCATTCGAAACTGGCACCCGCGCTTGCACTGATCAGAAACTCC
>JBBKVW010000466.1:0-2795 GCA_037968655.1 Burkholderiaceae bacterium | reverse complement strand
TGGCACAAGTTTCGCGCGTCGCGTCAGGCGGCGAAATCGCTGGACGTGCCCTGAATCCGCATCGTGGTGAGTGCAGCGTAAGCGTCCAGCCATGGCACCCCATGGTGGCGGTGTAGCGACTCAGCCCTGCGGCACCCAGTGATGAGGAAGCAGTTCTTTGATCCGGCGGCTCGGATGTGACGGTAGCCGCGTCAAGACGTCCGTCAGGTACGCCAAAGGATCGAGGCCATTGAGCTTTGCCGACTGCAGCAAACTCATCATGGCAGCGGCGCGCTCACCACCCATTTCACTGCCTGCGAAGAGCCATGCTTTTCTGCCCATGGCCCAGGGGTGCATCAGATTTTCGATGTGATTGTTGTCCACGGCCACGTTGCCATCATGCAGGCATCGGGTCAGCGCCTCCCATCGTCGCAATGTGTAGTCGATCGCCTTTGCCGTTGTCGTCCCGTTGGGCACCCGCTTGCGCTCCAGTTCAAGCCAGGTTTTCAGTTCGTCCCAGTAAGGCTTGGCAATTGTCTGGCGCACGGCCAGCCGATCCTGCGCACTCAAACTTGCGATCTCACGCTCGATCTTGTACAGCCGGCCGATGCGCATGACCGCTTCCTGCGCGACTTCACTACCTTTGATCTTGACCAATTCATCAAACTTGCGCCGGCAATGTGCCAGACATCCAGCCTCAATTCGACTTTCCAGTTTGAGCGCCACGTCGTAACCGACATAGTCATCGACGATCAGCGTGCCCGACCATTTGCCCAGGGCTTTGACCGCGTGCCGTCCGGCGCGGCTTACGCAGAAGTCGTAGACCACCCCCGGATGCGGATCAAACGCGCCTCGCGCATAGGCCCACACATACGCGCGGCGGGTTTTGCCCGAACCCGGATCGAGCATCGCCACTGTCGTTTCGTCCGCATGTAATACCTTGGAGCCAAACACGAAGGCCCGGTGTGCTTCGAGCAGTGGTGCCACACCCTCGCTGGCGTGCCCGGCCCAAGCTGCCAGCGTCGCGCGTGGCGTATGAACGCCGCTGCGCGCGTTGATCTGCTCCTGGCGGTAGTAAGGGATATGGTCGGCAAAGCGGCTGACCATCGTGTAGGCAATCAGCCCCGGCGCGGGGATGCCCTTGTCCACGATCGACGGCTCAACAGGTTCTTGCCTCAGCACGTTGCAGCACTTGCACGCCCACTTGCCGCGAATGTTCCGATGCACGTAAAACTCGGCCGGCACGATGTCGAGCTTCTCGCTGACGTCCTCGCCCACGCGCACCATCTCCCGGCCGCAGCCACACACAGTGTCCTCGGGCTCAAAGTGATGCTCGATGCGGCGCAGATGGGCCGGCAGCGCCTGACGTCGAGGTTGGCCCCGGGCCTTCTTGTCTTGTCCATCGGGCGTTTGGGGCAGCTGCGCCTTGAGTGCGGCCAGTTGAGCTTCCAGGTCCGCCTGATCCTCGGCCAGCGCGTCCTCGAACATCTGGCGTTGCTCGGCGTTCATGCTCTCGGTCTTGGCCGAGAACTTCCAGGCCTTCAAGCGCGCCAGCTCGAAGGTGATCTTCTCGATCTTGGTGTCCTTGAACTTGATGTCGCGCGCCTGGCGCTCAATGTGCTGACCTTGCGTGTCGATGAGCCGACTCTGCTCTTGCAACCGCGCCAGCATCTGCTCGGCCAGATCAGCGAGGGCACTCGGCGCCAGAGCCTTTAGGCTCTGGGCTTGGAGGTCTCGCATGTCAAGCATGCAGCAATTGTGCGACCCGCAACGAGGGCTCTCAATGGGATTTCCCCTCTTGATTTTTGCGCGCGCGCGGGCAGACTTCTACACCCTGGCGATCACTTTTAGCGCCTCCATTCGCTCCCACGGAAGGCCCACGACCAGCGCCTGGAATTGCTCGGCTGTCAGCGTCACCGATTGGCCACCCTCTGACACCTGGCGGGGCCATGCAAAGCCACCTTGATGCAGCCGGCGCGTCGCGCACCAGATACCGAACCCATCGTGCACCAGCAGTTTCATCCGGTTGGCGCGCGCGTTGGCAAACAGGTAGCCATGATGGGCATGGGCGCTGCCAAAGACACTCACGACCGCCGCGAGAAGTCGGTCGGCGCCGGCACGCATGTCCATGGGTTGCACCGCAAGCCATACCGCATCGATGCGGATCATCGCAACAGCTCGCGCAACCAGGCGGCGCTGGCATGGCCGGCATCGATCGGCCAGGTCACCTTGACGTGGATGTCGCCGCGTTCAATCTCGATTTGCAAATCCGATCGCGCAGCAGGTTTCACATTGACCGGCACGAACTCGGCTCGCGTTGGGGTTGCATTCTGGCGCCGCACCATCGGCAATGGTGCCGTGTCGGCGCCGCTGGCGGCGGACGCTGCATCGACAACCGGCCTGAGCGCTTGGCCGCTCGACTCTACAACCCAACGACGCAACAGGTTCGCGTTGATGCCGTGCGCCATCGCCACTCGGGCCATCGATACGCCAAGTCCGCGGCATTGCGCCACGAGTTCGGCCTTGAATTCTTTGGTGTACCGGCGCCGGGCGCGCCCGGGTTCAAGAAGAGATACTGGGATAGTGTTCACGTGTCCACCAGAATTTAGGTGGACACGAGCATCCTTTACTCCTAGCTCAGAATCAAGGGTGGGATGGCTGGACGTACATGAACGCCCCCTATGCCAGCCTCTCAATTCGTGACAACGCGAAGGTGAAGATTGCTCCCGTACATTCGGACTGTGAGTGCAGCTTTTGGCTGCGGTCCCTGATGGGATCTGCTGGTCGACGCCTCAATCGCTTACACGCACTCGGGG
>JBBKVW010000465.1:0-3954 GCA_037968655.1 Burkholderiaceae bacterium | reverse complement strand
CCAAATCCGTACACGATGGCATAGACGTAAAACGACTGCAGTTTCTGGATCAGGACAAAACCGAACACCATCAGCGTCATCCACCCGGTTGCAATCATGTACGCGGGTAGCGCGCCAATCATGTCCGCCAGTTTGCCAAATGCGAGCCGGCCAAGAATGGCGACCAGCAGCATCACGAAAATGACGCTGCCGGCCTGTTCGGCTGCAAATCCCCGGTCCTGAATCAGTGGCACAAGATGCATCAATGGAACCGACATGGTGGTGCAGCACAGGATGATGGCCAGGCACATGGTGGGAACGACCACGTTCGTCGGAACGCCTGTACCTTCCCGGGCCTGGTCGGCGACATGCTGCGCGACACTCATGGCCGGCGGCTGACGCAGCAGCAAAGTCAGCGGAACCAGGGTGACCAGCATAAAGATGCCGGTCGTGGCAAACGCGCCACTGACACCCGAGCTGTTGATCAGCAAAGACGAGGCAAACGGCACGCCACCCTGTCCCAGCGCCTGCCCGGCCGACGCAATGCCGATAGCCATGCCGACACCGACACGAAACCAGTTCCCGACCGCGGCCATGACCGGCGGAAAAATCGCGCCAGCGCCGAAGAACCCCGCGACGAAGAAAAGCAGATAGAACTGCCACAGCGAAGTCATCAGCGACGCAGCAAGATAGCTCAGCCCGAGCACCACAACCCCGAACATCACCACCGGCCGTGTGCCGCGACGGTCAGCCAGCGGACCCATCACCAGCCCGCCAAAGGCCAACCCCATGATTCCCGCGAAATTAATCAGGGCGATGTCGCCCCTTTGCCAGCCAAAACTTTGCTGCATCGGCACGATGAACGCCGACATGCCGTTGACGATGGCGCCCATCGAGATCGCCAGTATCAGCGCCGATGCCAATACGATGACCCATCGGTACGCAGGTTGTTGTTGCGCTGCAAACATGTTTCGCTGCCGTGTGATCGCTGTAGGATCAGCGCCCTTCGAGTCAGCTTAGCATGGGCAACTGGCCGCCGCCAGGCCGGTCGCACACGGATCTGGCGGCTCCGCCTTGAAACGGCAAGCCCTGCGATTCACGATCGATCCGGGCTGTGGTCTTGCAGCGCCGCATGCGACGCGGCCGGCACCTACGGTTTCGTGACGGTGATCTGCGTCACTGCGTTCTGTCCTGCGTCATAGACCACGCCAGTGGCAGAAACGTCAGCGACGATAAATACCGTCGAGCCAACGTTGCGTTTCATCGGGCTACTACCCATGGTGCAGCTACCGGCGCTACTGGTGACACAGCTGGACGAGCCTCCGGCGGAGAAGCTGCCGGTCACAGTCACATTGGCCAATGCGGCGCCGCTATTCACATCACGAATCGCCACGGTCGCGCTTGCCTTCCAGTTCGAACCAGCCGTAAATGACTGGCCAGCCAAAGACATGATCGCCGCGACCTGGTTTTCTGCCTCGTTTGGCGCGCCGGAAGCCATGGACGTAACCAGCAGATTCGGCGAACCCGCGCCAATGGCGCCAAGCCGGTTGAGCGTGCCGTTGGTCTTGAGGAAGGCATCGATGGCCGCCGGCGAAGCGGTCGGATTGGCGAACAGCGCCAGCGCGACAACCCCGGTCACATGGGGTGCCGCCATCGACGTGCCGTTGATCGTGGCGGCCGCAGTGGCACTCGTGTTCCAGGCCGAAGTGATGTTGCTGCCCGGTGCAAAAATATCCACGCACGAGCCGAAATTGGAATAGGAGGCCCGCTGGTCATCCCCGGTGGTTGCGCCAACTGTGATGGCAGTCGGTGCGCTGGCCGGGGAAAACTGGCATGCATCGGCATTGCTGTTGCCCGCTGCCACAACCATGGTGATACCCTTGTTCACGGCACCTGCCACCGCGGCGTCGACGGACGCTGATGCCCCTCCACCCAGCGACATATTGGCCACTGCCGGTCTTGCTGTGCTTGCAGCAACCCAATCGATACCTGCGATCACGCCGCTCCAGGTTCCGGACCCTGCGCAATCGAGTACCCGCACAGGAATCAGCGTCACGCTCTTTGCGACACCCCATGTGGCGCCGCCAACCGTACCGGCAACATGCGTGCCATGCCCGTTGCAGTCGTTAGTCCCGTTCGCATCGGCTACGGCGTTGTAACCTGCAAGCACGCGCCCGCCAAACTCCACATGATCGGCCCGGATACCGGTGTCGATGATGAATGCCTTGACGCCGGCACCGGTGTTGCGAAAGGTATATTGAGAGTCCAGCGGCCGGTCGGCCTGATCGATACGGTCCAGGCCCCACGTCGCCTGGTTCTGCGGAGACACTTGATTGAGCGCAACCGTCTGGTCCTGCTCGATGTAGTCGACGTTCGGATTATTGCGAAGGCCCTGCAGCGCGGCTTCCGGCAATGCGGCCGCGAAACCCTTGATCACACGCGAATAGCTGTGCAGCAACTGCCCGCCCGTGCCACGCATTGCATTCGCGGTTTCTGCCGCGCTGTCGCCCACGCTGTTCTTGAATACCACGATATAGCGTCCCTGGACCGGCTTTGACGGCGCAAATGGATGCATCGCCCGCGCCTGCAGTGCCTGGGCCTGGGCCTGGGCCTGCACCACTGGAGCACAGAGCGTTGCTGCAGCGGCAAATAATGATAGGGTGAAGAATCGAGCGGAACCGTGGTTTTTCAGTGTGTTGATCATGTAGTGGGTAGGTAAATACAGGTTGGTCCATCTGCGAAGGGTTTCCCGGTCGTCGGGCACCAATGCTTCGCGAACCGAATGTAGGGGCCATGCATGGCTTGCAGCTGCCCGTACATTTCGTAACGCGCCATTCATGCCGAATCCGTGAAAAGTGCCCGGCCTGTTGCGCGCACCAATGGCTTATCCGCCACAGATGGCACGTCCGAACGTCAGGGGCGGTAGCCCTCGCCAATGAATCGATCGTCGCGAATTACACAAAACGTGTTGGCGCGGTCTGGACCTTGCGCGCCGAGGCAATCGAACTGGAACAAGTCACTTCCGATCGATCGCGGACACCAGGGTCGCGTGAATCGAATTCGAGTGGGCTCAGCGCCCTTCGCCCATTGCCGGGCCTTTCAGAAGGTCCGTCAGGCAGACAGGTGGCCGATGTCACAGCACATGGTCATGTGCCTGTGTGATGTGATGATGGATTCGGCCGCTGAAGAAACGCGCCATCACTGCTTCCGTCGCGGCCTTCGCCTCGGCACGCTCGGGACTGGCCAGGGCAAGGTCTACGGCCGCCCGATCCGGATAGCTGATCGCAAGAACCAGTGGCAATTCGGGAGCGCCATCGTCGCGCTCGTTGGCAAAACATACGCGTACCGCAAGGGCCCCCGGGAACGCTTTCCATTTCGGCAGGACTTCGGCCAGAACGGCGGCGCGAAAGGCCTCGGTTTGCCCTTCTTTGACCTGGCCCTCAAACAGGGCGTAGCGTGTGATCATGATGTGGATGCTCCTTGTAGAGCTGCGTCAGGGTCCCGAACTGCAGTGGTTTTTCACCGTCTCTTGGTCAGCCCCAGACAACTACTCCGCCAGGCCCTTGCTCGGATCGATCAGCACCTTGGCGCCGGTCGAACGCTGGCCGTAGACCGCAATGGCTTCTGGCGTCAAGGCCTCGGCCAGCGACACGGTGCGCGTGTAGTGACTGGCAAAGGTGGTTTTCAGTTCGGCGGCGACGCGCTCGCGCAGCTTCTGGCCAGCAGCCGGGCCGATCTTCTGCAGGAAAGGGAACAGCAGCCAGCCGCCCACGCCCCAGGCCATGCCGAAGCTGCGGTTGAACTCGGTCGGCGCCGGGTCCAACATGCCGTACAGGTAGACCTGCTTGTGAACGGCTGATCCGTAGCGGCTGTACTCCTTGGCACTGCGGTTGATCGCCGCTTCCATGCACTGCAGGATCTGCCCGGCCAGCGTGCCGCCGCCAGTGGCGTCGAAGGCGATGGTGGCGCCGGTGG
>JBBKVW010000464.1:0-3549 GCA_037968655.1 Burkholderiaceae bacterium | reverse complement strand
TGACCGAGCCGGCATCGTCACGGCGCTGGTCGCCCGGAAACTCGGGCCCGAGCCAGATGACGCAATACTCGCCGGCGTCGGCGCCGGTGGTCTGCGGCGAGTGGATCAGGCGCTTGTCGCTCGCGCCCTTGACGCCGGCCAGGCCATTGCTGGTCAGGAACAGGCGTTGCAGGGCATGGATGTCGGCGGGCCAGTCGCTGTCGCTGACCCAGCGCCCGGCAATCGCGCCGACCGATGCGCCGGGCCGGTCCGGCTCCATCACATAGCTGCGGTAGGCCGGATCGCTTGCGACGCCGGTGTCGATGCCCTTGAGCCACTGGTCCCACCAGCGCAGCATTTCCTGCAGGAAGCCGATGCGCGGTTCGGGCACGGCGAAATGCGGGTATTTGTGGGCCCAGGGGCCGATGATGCCCTTGGCCGGCGACTTGAGCGAGCCGACCAGGCGCGGCACGGCATTGGTGTAGGCGTCGTTCCAGCCACCGACCGCCAGCACCGCGGCCTTGATGGCGCCGATGTCTTCGCAGACCGAGCCGTGCTGCCAGTAGGCATCGCGGTGCGGATGTTCCAGCCAGGGTATCGCCAGCAGGGGCTCGTTCTCCAGCCGCTCGAGCCACATGGCGCGCCAGCGCTCGCCCATCAGGGCCGGGTCAGGCGGGCGCGACGAATAGGCAAACATGGTGGCCGACCAGCCCAGGTTCTCGTTCAGCAGGCAACCGCCCTTGTAGTGGATGTCGTCGCTGTAGCGGTCGTCGGTCGAGCACAGCGTGACGATGGCCTTGAGCGCCGGCGGCTGCAGCGCCGCCACCTGCAGGCCGTTGAAGCCACCCCAGGAGATGCCCATCATGCCCACGCTGCCGCTGCACCAGGGCTGGGCTGCCAGCCAGGCGATGACTTCGACCGCATCGTCCATCTCCTGCTGCGTGTACTCGTCCAGCATCACGCCGTCGGAGTCGCCGCTGCCGCGCATGTCGACCCGCACGCAGGCATAGCCGTGGCCGGCCAGGTAGGGATGCGTCAGCGCGTCACGCACATGGGTGCCGTCGCGCTTGCGGTAGGGCAGGTATTCCAGGATTGCCGGCACCGGGTCCTTGGCCGCGTCGGCCGGCATCCAGATGCGCGCGGCAAGCTTGCAGCCGTCGGCCAAGGTGATGAAAGTGTTGGGTGTTTCGCGGACTTTGCGGGGGAATGTCTTGATGGTCTTCATGGGCGGCCCTGTTCAGCGTGAAGGTGCTGAACCACTGTAGCAGGCGCAGTTTGGTGTGCGATGTGCGGTGCGCAGGCCCGGTCAGCGGTCAGCGGTCAGCGGTCAGCGGTCAGGTCGGGCCGCATGGCCCGCAGGCGTACTCAGGCCTTGGGCGCGCTCGGCTTGAAGATCGCGTAGGTTCCGTTGGCCTTGCACACCAGCAGCTCGCCGCAGTAAACGGACGCATCCAGATTGGCCAGCGTCTTGCCGCGATTGACCAGCGTGGCGGTACAGATCAGCTCGCCTTCGCGCACCGGTTTGAAGTAGTTGATCTTGATTTCCACCGTGGCACACATTTCGCCGTCGCCCAGGCCCGGATGCACCGCCGAGCCCATGCCGGTGTCCACCAGCGCGAACAGCACCGCGCCATGCACGACCCGGTTCGGGTTCAGGTGCATTTCGTCCACCACGATGCGGCAGCGGCTGTGTCCCGGGCTTTGCTCCAGGTAGCGCAGGCCGATCAGTTTGGCAAAGGGATGGTGGCTCAATCGAATGTCTCCGGGGGTTTTTGTGGTGTCGGCTCAAAGCAAGTTTGAGAACCAGTTTGCAAGCGCCAGTTTCGGCGGCATTGCATATTCCCGATCAATACTGAACCTGGTCAAAAACATGATCGAACTGGCTGCTCCGAATCGGTGAACGGTGCCTGGGGTATTGGTCGAATTTGCGATCGGTAGTTCCTGACATGCGGGCCCCGAATTCGACCAACAGCGGCCACTGTTGCAGCATCCCCAAAGCGCTCATTCAACGGGGGTTATGCACCACTCGGACGTCGGAAGCCCGCCAAGGCCTCGGCAAATGCTTCGCGAGGGGTCGACGCCCTCGTTATTGAACGACCGATGACAACATGTGTTGCGCCGCTCTTGCGCGCACTTGCCGCAGTGGCAACGCGTACCTGGTCGTTGCCGGCCGCGCCACGAAATTGGATTCCGGGGGTCACGATGAGCATGCCTGCAGGAAGGCTCCTGGACAGACGAGCCGCCTCATGGGCGGACGCGACGACACCGTGGCATCCAGACCTTGCTGCGAGTTGAGCCAGACGGTCGACCTGCTGCTCGATGGACGGAGGAAGTCCAATCTCCTGCAAGTCGGCGTCGCAGAGGCTGGTGATGACGGTGAGCGCCAGAACCTTGAGTCTCGGATACGGCGCCGCTGCCGCGACCGCAGCCTTGAGAACGGCGCTGCCGCCGGAGGCGTGCACCGTAACCATACTCGCGCCAAGCTTGCCCGCGGCGCTGACGGCTCCGGCTGTGGAGTTTGGTATTTCATGGAGCTTCAAGTCAAGAAAAACCTCTTTGCCCATGGCAACCAGTTCTCGAACAATGGACGGGCCCTCTGCAGTGAGAAGTTGCAGGCCAACTTTGTAGAAGTTCGACTCAGTGCCAAGTTGCCGAACCAGTTCCATGGCCTCGGGCTTTGTCTCGAAATCGAGGGCGACGACTACAGGTGATTGCACGAGAGGGTCCGAATTTGTGGCGCCTGGTTTTTCCAGTGCCGAGCGAGCGACGCGGTCTTTGGTCATCAAGAGTATCTATCGGGCGGCGCCATAACGGGCGATTTGTGGAGCCGGCGGACAAGCACTTTCGACCAGGAGAGGAATTGCGCGCTGGCGTTCTGGCCTTCGGACTTCGACCCGTTGCGGCCTACGACTCGGTCAAATCAGGCGCCTGATAGCAGTCGTTCAGTGATCTCACCTACGTCTTCACCATGGCAGGGCATGGTGAGAATGGTCACACGGACACCACACGCATCGCCAGTGCCCCTCCAGCGCACTACTGGGCCGCCGCCGCCTCGAGATGGCCTCGTTGCCTGGGCGCCGCTGGAGTGTCGCGCCCAATGGAATAGTAATTTTCATGCCAATAGCAAAGTGAATTACAGGTAAATAGCAAAGTACATTTTGGATGAATGGCAGAGTAAAATTTCTGTGAATATCAAAGTGAATTTGTGAACTCAGCACCAGGCAAACCGAAGGGCAACCCGACGCTCGCAGCTGCACTGAAGACGCTCAAACGGCTCCAGGGAAAGCACAACGGCGTTATCGAAACCTCGGACATCAAGCGCGACGAGCAGCGCGCCGTGTTGGTCGACACGGGGTTCCTGAGGCCAGTGATGAAGGGCTGGTACATCTGTAGCAGCCCGAGCGACAACGATGGAGACACCACGGCTTGGTACGCCTCCTTTTGGGCCTTTGTTTCAGGCTACCTGGGCAAGCGCTTCGGCAAGCGGTACTGCCTGAACCCTGAAGCATCGCTGATGCTCCACACAGGCAACACAACCGTACCCAGGCAGGTTACATGCGTCACGGCCGA
>JBBKVW010000463.1:0-4803 GCA_037968655.1 Burkholderiaceae bacterium | reverse complement strand
AGACGGTCCCAATCGTCCTGCTGCACCAGCAATGCCACCGCCGCGCTGTCGTGCAACACCAACGCCAATCGCGCCAGCGGGGCGTCCGGGTCGAGCGGTAAGTAGGCTGCTCCTGCCTTGGCGATAGCCAGCATTGCCACGACCAGGTCTGGTCCACGGGGCATTGCCACGGCGACGATGCGGTCGCGCCCCGCCTTCAGCCCGACCAGGCGGTGCGCCAGTTGATTGGCACGCCGATGCACCGTGCCATAGTCCATCTGGCCACCATCCCAGACCAGGCAGACCGCATCCGGCTCGCGTTCGGCATGTTGTTCGAACGCGGCGACATAGCTGATCGGCTGCTGGTGCGTCACGACCGCGGAATGGCGTCCGTGCACGATCCGATCATGCTCATGCGCCGGCAGTATGGACAGGCTCGCCACTGGTGCATCCGGATTGGCCGCCAGCAGCTGCACGATGTGCCAGATGCGCGGCGCCAGGGCGTTCGCTTCATCGCGTGAAAAATACGCGGCGCTGGCCTCGAGCACCAGTTCGAGGTCCTGGCGCGCATGAAACTCGCATACCGTGATGCCCAGCGGGTAACGCGCAATGCCCGAGAACAGCTGGCGCGATTGCACCAGCTCGGCATCGCCGAAAGAGAACTGGTAGTCCTGGCGTTCGAACGACAAGAGCACGTCGAACAGCCCGTCGCGACCGCTGCGCACCACCTCCAGGTCGCGGGCCAGTTCACTCAGCGGATAGCGTGGATGGCGCAAGGCGCTGCGCATGATGGCACCAACCGATGCCACCAGATCTGCCACGCGCATGTCGGGCGTGACCGGTACATGAATGCCCAGCACCCCCACAAACATGCCCATGGTGTCGCGGTAGCGGCGCCCGCCACGATTGCGCGTCGGCACGCCGATCAACACCTGATCACGTTCACCAATACGGGCGAAATAAACGGCCAGCGCCGCCAGGAAAAAATTGAAGGCTGTCACGCCCGATCCGGCAGCGTAACGGCACAGGCTGTCGTAGTCGGCGCGCGGCACTGTTTCCACCACCACATGCGCCATGGCAAGCCCGCCACCGCGCGCCTGGACATGTTTGCGCTGCACCAGCGAATCGGGCAGATTGGGCAGCTGCGCTCGCCAAAACGCCGCATCGCGCGCATGCGCAGCGGACTTGCGATAGGCATGCGACTCCTCGATGAAGGACAGATAGGAGTTGTCCGGCAGCGCGTGCGTGGCCTCCCCCTGTGCCAGGCGGTTGTAGATGGCGCTCCAGCGCTGCATCACCTGGGTGGTGCCCCAGCCGTCCATGATGAGGTGGTGAAACTGAATCGTCCCGCCATGCAGTTCATCGTGCGCGCGCAGCAAGGCGAAACGCCAGGGCGGTACGCCGGCCAGGGCAAACGGTTGGCGCATCCATTCCTGCCACCACACGCGCATCGCCTGGCGTGGATTAGAGTGCCCCGACATATCGATCACCTGCAACTGGGGCTGGTATTCGTCCAGCAGGATCTGCGTGCCATCGGGTTGCAACACCAGCCGCAGCGCGGCGTTTTCTGCCACCAGTTGGAACAAGGCAGCCCGCAGGCGCGACAGGTCCAGCGGGCCTTCAAAAAACGCCGCCCCACCCAGGTTCAGATGCACACTGCCCGGCCAGGCCAGCTGGTCGCGCCAGACCTCCAGCTGGCTCAGCGACAAGGGCAGTGCATGCGGCTTCAACGCGGCGTCACCTCGTGCTCCCATTAATTGATCACTTTCACTGCGTAGCGGCAACCAGGCTCGACATTCGTTTCAGCGCGTGCATGGCCCATCGATGGATTCGGCGCGACGCGCAACTCCTGGTAGTGGTCGGCCTGTGCAATCGTCCGTGCCCGCATGTTCAGGCCATCGATCTGACCGCAACGGTACAGGATATCGCCTATGCCCGACGACGAAGGCTTACCGTGTTTCAAATTGCTGCACATTGCACGACGCCCCGACCGGCGTGCAAAACCATCGCGGTTCCTGGTCAGCAGTGGATAGTTGCGTACCAGCGCACTGCCGGTATTCCAGCGCTGTAGCACGGCTGGGCGTTGCGGCGGTCGACTCAGCCATCGGCAGAGTCTAGCGCGGCTGTGCATTGGCGCATGAGCCGTCAGGCGCCTGCATTGGCGAGCGCGAGCGCCTCGAACAGGCCGATGCCTGGGCGCGAAGCGGGCCATTCCCGCGCCCTGCCTGCGCAGATGCGGCATGATCGCGGCTTGCGCAACTTCAAGCGCGCTCGCGCTGAACCTCAAACCATGGCCGCCAAAAAACCCAACATCCTTTTCATCATGGCCGATCAGATGGCCGCGCCTCTGTTGCCACTGCATGACCCGCAGTCGCCAATCCAGATGCCGCACCTCAGTGCGCTGGCCAGGGACGGTGTCGTATTCGGCTCGGCCTATTGCAACAGCCCCCTGTGCGCGCCGTCGCGCTTTTCCCTGGTCAGCGGCCAGTTGCCCTCGCGTATTGGCGCCTTCGACAATGCGGCCGACTTCGCCGCCGACGTGCCAACCTATGCCCACTACCTGCGCGCGCTGGGCTACCGCACGGCGCTGTCGGGAAAGATGCATTTTTGCGGCCCCGACCAGTTGCATGGCTATGAGGAACGCCTGACGAGCGACATCTATCCGGCCGACTATGGCTGGGCGGTCAACTGGGACCAGCCCGATGTGCGCGCCAGCTGGTACCACAACATGTCCTCGGTGCTGCAGGCCGGGCCCTGTGTGCGCTCCAACCAGCTCGATTTCGACGAAGAGGTGGTGTTCAAGGCCAACCAATATTTGTTCGACCATGTGCGCAACACACCGGACCGGCCCTTTTGCCTGACGGTGTCGATGACGCACCCGCACGACCCCTACACGATCCCGGCTGAATTCTGGAACCAGTACGAGGGTGTCGACATTCCGATGCCATCGGTGCGCATCGAGCAATCGCAGCAGGACCCGCAATCCGAGCGCATCCTCAAGGTCATTGATCTTTGGGGCAAGACCATGCCGCCCGAGGCCATTGCCCGCGCCCGGCGCGCCTATTTCGGCGCCTGCAGCTACATCGACGCCAACATCGGCAAGCTGATGAAAACGCGCACCGACTGCGGCCTGCGCGAGAACACCATCGTCGTGTTCTCGGGCGACCATGGCGACATGCTGGGCGAACGTGGCCTTTGGTACAAGATGCACTGGTTCGAGGCCTCGGCCCGGGTGCCAATGGTCGTCCATGCGCCGGGCCGCATTGCACCGGCGCGGGTGGCCGCGTCCGTTTCAACGATCGACCTGTTGCCCACCTTTGTCGAGATGGCCGGTGGCTCACTGGATGCCGGCTTGCGCATCGATGGCCGTTCGCTGATGCCGCATCTTGGCGGGCGCGCGGGCCACGACGAAGTGATTGGCGAGTACATGGCCGAAGGCACGCGCGAAACGGTGGTCATGATCCGGCGCGGCCGCTACAAGTTCATCCATGCCAGCCTGGACCCCTGCCTGCTGTTCGATCTGCAGGCCGACCCGCAAGAACTGGAGAATCTGGCCCAGGCACCTCAGCACAAGGCCCTGGTCGCTGAATTTCTCGATGAAGTCGGCCGCCGCTGGGACCTGCCGGCGCTCAATGCCCAGGTGCTGGACAGCCAGCGCAGGCGCAGGCTGGTCTATGCATCTCTGAAGAACGGCAAATTGACCAGCTGGGACCATCAGCCGATGGTCGACGCCAGCCAGCAGTACATGCGCAACCACATCGATCTGGACGACCTGGAACGCCGGGCACGGTTTCCGATTCCGTGATCGGCAATATCAACCTTCGCTGACGGAAAACGCGATCACGGGCGCGTCGTCGGCGCCGCGCTGGCAACCCGGCACGAAAATCCCGTTGCCTGCCAGGATGCATTCGGTGCGCCGCAGCACCACCGCTTCGTCCAGATTACCGTGATAGACCCAGGTTCCGGACGTCGAGGCATCGCTCAAAATGAATTGCCCGCCACCCCATACCAGGCTGGCATGCACGCGCGACACACGTGGATCATCGACCGTGAGACTGGCCTCGCGTGATCGTCCGATCGTGATTTTTCCGCTATTGGCACCAATGCGAACACGCCGCGCGCCGAAACTGAGTTCAAGTCGTAAATCAGGCAGAGCGGCGAACATGGAGCGGCGCACCATGGTCTCGTCGTCGCTGTGGCTGGGCTGCCATTCGACCCGATAGACCTGGCTGGCTTCGGCCTTGCCACGCAGGTACATCGGGCCGATGCTGCGCAGGAAGCTCTGTTGCATGGCAATCAAGACAGACCATACGTTTTCGGTCGTGAGTACTTGCCCAGCCCCGGCGAGATCGGCCAGCCGGGCTGCCGTGTTGACCGTGTCGCCGAAACAGTCGCCATCGATCTCGACCACATCGCCCGATTCGATGCCGATCTGCACCTGCACCGGCGGGCCCTGTGCGCCGGCCAGCATGGGTTCATCGCGCAACTGTTGCTGTATCGCGATCGACGCCGAGACCGCATCGGCCGGTTCGGCAAACAAGGCGAACAGGCCATCGCCCAGCAACTTGACCACCCGTCCGTTGTGCTGCTCCACCGCCACACCCATGCGGGCGGTGAACTGGGTCACCAGACGCGAGGCCGCCTCATCTCCCAGCCGCTCATAGATGCCGGTACTTCCGACGAGATCAGCAAAAATGACAGTAGGCATGTTTGGTCCGCGGAACGGGAAAATCGGCGCTTTCTGGTCAAAGCGCCAATAGTGCGATTGGACGCAGCCAATTCTTGCAGAAAAAGAGCCGGGGCGGACTTGACCCTGGTCATCCA
>JBBKVW010000462.1:0-13993 GCA_037968655.1 Burkholderiaceae bacterium | reverse complement strand
TTGGGGCGGCCCGGCGCGGCGCTCATGCGGCGCTCTCGCAGTGAGCGACGTCGGCATCGGCCCGTCCTTGCGCGTTCGTCTCGAAGTCGTCGATGTCGCCCATGCACAGGTCGCGGGCCGGTTCGCCCTGCTGCTGGCGCCGGTACCAGGCCACGCTGCGGGTCACCGCCTGCGCCACGGTCCAGACCGGCTGCAGGCCGAGGCGCTCGCGTGCGCGCCGGTTGTCCAGCACCAGCAGTCCGGCCTCGTGCGGCCCGTCGGGCACTCTGGCAAAACAGGTGGCGCCATGGCCCAGCGCCTCGCGCGCCAGCAACACCAGTTCGCCCACGCTGGTGTTCTGGTCGGCGTCCGGCCCCAGGTTGTAGGCACCGGCCAGCGCCGGCTGTTGCCACAGGCACTGCGCCAGGCGCAGATAACCGGCCAGCGGTTCTAGCACATGCTGCCAGGGCCGCACCGCGTCGGGTCGGCGGAGCTCGAGCGTTTGTCCAAGTTGCCAGGCCCGCATCGCGTCGGGCAGCAGCCGGTCCTGCGCCCAGTCGCCGCCACCAATGACATTGCCGGCGCGGGCACTGGCAACGGCAACGCCGGCGTTGGCCAGGTAGGCGTCGCGGTAGCTCTCGACCACCAGTTCGGCCGCCGCCTTGCTTGCGCTGTAGGGGTCATGGCCGCCCAACCGATCGTCCTCGGCATAGGGCTTGCGCGTTTCGCGATTGCGGTAGACCTTGTCGGTGGTGACCACGACCGCGACGCGCGCCGTGCAGTCGCGCAGCGCATCGAGCACATGCGCAGTGCCCATGATGTTGCTGTCAAAGGTTTCAAGCGGCGACCGGTAGCCCGACCGCACCAGCGCCTGCGCGGCCAGGTGCAGGACGACGTCGGGCCGCAGGCTGCGTACCAGTGCGGCGACCGCGGGTGCGTCACGGATGTCCAGGTAGCGGCTGTCGACGCACTCGGCCACGCCGGCCAGATCGAACAGATTGGGCTGGCCGGCAGCCGGCAACGCCAAGCCACTGACCTGCGCACCCAGGCGATGCAGCCACAGCGCCAGCCAGGCGCCCTTGAAGCCGGTGTGGCCGGTCAGCAATACGCGCTTGCCGTGCCAGAACGATGCATCGGGCCGCATCACCAGACCTTCCAGGGCGCCTTGCCGTCCTGCCACAAACCCTCGAGCAGGTTGCGCTCGCGCAGCGTGTCCATCGGCTGCCAGAAACCGTCGTGCGCAAAGGCCATCAGTTCGCCATCGCGCGCCAGTGAGGCCATCGGCCCGACCTCCCAGGCCGTGGTGTCGTCGGCTATGCGATCCAGGCAGCGCGGAGACAACACGAAGAAGCCGCCATTGATCAGGCCACCGTCGCCGCGCGGCTTTTCCATGAAACCGGTCACTGCATCACCGGCCAGCTGCAGCGCGCCATAGCGCCCCGGCGGCTGCACCGCAGTAACCGTAGCCTGCCGGCCATGGGCACGGTGAAAACGGATCGACTCTGCAATATCGACATCGGCGACACCGTCACCGTAGGTGAAGCAGAACGCCTGCTCGTCCTTCAAATAGTCCCGTACCCGGCGCAGCCGGCCGCCGGTCATGGTGTCCTCACCGGTATCGACCAGGGTCACGCGCCAGGGTTCGGCGTGCTTGTGGTGCACTTCCATGCGGTTGTTGGCCATGCAGAAGGTGACGTCCGACATGTGCAGGAAGTAGTTGGCAAAGTACTCCTTGATGATGTAGCCCTTGTAGCCACAGCAGATCACGAACTCGTTGACATCGTGGGCCGAATACATCTTCATGATGTGCCACAGGATGGGCTTGCCGCCGATCTCGATCATGGGTTTGGGGCGCAGATGGGTCTCTTCGGAAATCCGCGTTCCCAGGCCGCCGGCCAGTATCACGGCCTTCATGGCTGCTCCGGTTCGGGCGCTGCCAGCGTCAATGCGGATGGCGCCTCGCCGTCGCAAAAACGTTGCCACATCGTGCGGTAAGCCTGCTCCACGCCACGGGCAAAGCCGGCGCCGTCCATCAGGTGCGAGTCCAGCATGCGCTGGCGCATGCCGGCACGCAATGCGACCCGCATGGCGGTGTCGGCGCCAAACGCACAGGCCTTGGCGATGTACTCCTCCTCGCTGTAGGCCACCCACTGCGGCAATCCGATGTTGGTGATGAAACTGGTGCCGATGCGCCCCAGCGGCGGGCGGCTGGCCAGCGTCAGCGCCGGCACGCCCATCCACAGCGCATCGACCAGCATGGTGCCGCCGCTGTGTGGAAAGCAGTCCAGCAGGATGTCGTACTCATGCAGGGCAGTGAATATCTTTGGGCTGTTGCGCAGTTCCACGCGTGTGGTGTCCAGGCCTTGCTGCTGCATCAGCGCCAGGAAGTGCACACGGTTGTGCGGTTCGGCGAAATGGCGGTAGTCCAGCACCAGCCGGGCAGTGGGCATGCGGCGCAGTATCTCGCCCCAGACCCGGAAGGTATGGTGATTCAAACGCTCGCTGCGTCCGGAATATGCAAAGGTGACATGGCCCTTGGCCAGGCTGGGGGGCGGTTGCGGCAGATCGGTGTCTGCCAGCGACTGAAACGGCACGAAGCAATGCGGCAGGCGGACGATCTTTTCGCGCGCCAGCGTCTCTGGCGGCGCGATATGCGGGTCGAACAACACATAGTCGACCGCCTCCAGGCCGGTGGTCCAGGCCGCACCCAGCCAGGTCACCTGGATTGGTGCCGGCTTGCGCGTGAACACGCCCAGGCGGTCGTCGCGCATGTGGTTGCAACCATCGACCAGGATGTCGATGCCGTCTGCGCGCACCAATCGCGCCACGCTGTCGTCGTCCACGTCGCGGATGTCGCGCCAATGGTCGAAGCACTGGCGAAACCGGGCCGTGTATTCGTCATCCTGCTTGACGTTGGAATAGGCAAAGAGCTCCACCTGCGCATGGTCATGGTTGGAGAAAAACGGCAGGAAGTAAAAGCGCGAGGTATGGCGGCGGAAATCGGGCGACACATAGCCGACCCGGATGCGGCGGCCGGGCGTGCGGTCATGGTGTGAGAAATCGACTGCCGGCAGCGGGAAGCGATTGCCCCAGCGCACGAACTCATCGAAGATCTTCTCCACCGGCAGGTCGGGGTGGTAGGAGAACGCATACAGGCGTCGCTCCCAGATATTGGCGTCCTCGGACTGGGCGGCCAGCGCCGCATTCGAATGCGTCACCACGTCCGCATAGTCGGACAGCTTGGCCAGGCTGCTGCTTGCACCCTGATGTGCATGGGCGCGTGTGACGTCCAGCGCCACGCCCTGGTGTTTTGCCTTGGGCGACTCCAGCAGTGCCAGTGTCTGCCGGTAGCCGGCTACCGCCTCCACCAGTCGCCCCTGCTCGTCCAGCACCTGTGCCAGATGGCTGTGCCCGGGCACATAGTCGGGCTCCAGCGCCAAGCCGGCGCGATACCACTGCTCGGCTTCATCAAAGCGGTCCTGGCTCAACGCCGTCGCGCCCAGGTTCATCAGTGCGGCGGCAAAGTCCGGGCGATAGCGCAATGCCAGTCGCAGGTTGACCTCGGCCTCGACCGGGCGACGCCGGTTCTGCAGCGCAAATCCCAGATTGCTCAACGCCCCGGCGTCGCCGCTGGCGCAGTCGACCGCCTGTTGCAGCGGCGCCAGCGCCTCATCGAAACGACCCAGGTTGACCAGCGCTGCGCCAAGCGCCTTCCAGCCGAAAGCTGCACGAGGAAACTGCCTGCACACGCCTTGGGCCTGTGCCACGACCTGCTCCATCTGCGCATCGCGAAATAGCGCCTCGACCGCCTGTACGCGCCGTGCTGGCGGCACGTCCTGCGCGGGTACTCCGCGGCGGGACCGCACTTTGCCATGCCGGGCCGGTCCCGATCGCACCGCATCGGCTTTCTTCGCATGCGCGGCCTCGCGTGTGAATCGACACTGGACCAGCCGCTCGATCAGTTCGCCCAGCGCCGCCACTGGCATGCCTGCGCGTCGCTTGCGCTCCAAAAGCGCGGTGGCGCCCGACAGATCCCGGGAATGAATCAGGCAATCAAACAGGCTGAGCCAATACTGCCAATTGCCGGGGCATTGCGCCAGGGCATGGCGAAAATGTGGCAGCGCCGCTTTCGGGTCCCCGGTTTCCAGCACGATCACAGCCAGGTTGTGGCTGGCATCGGCATGCGCGGGTGCAAGCGCCAGAACCGCCTGGTAGCACTGCAATGCCGGCTCCAGTTGTCCGCCGCGATGGCATTGCAGCGCGGTCTGCATCAATTTCTCGAGTGCCTCTTGCAGGTTCGATTCGATTGGTGCCGAGGTGGGAAGGCCGACCGCGTCCGTCGTGGGCACGTCAATCGCCGCTTCTACCCGGGCCGCACTCCAGCGCGCGAACATCTGCACATAGGCCTGCTCCACGTGACCGGCAAAGCCGATCTCATCCATCAGGGGACTGGCCAACATGCGTGGGCGCAACTCCCGCCGCAATTGTGCAAGTGCCATGCGATCCGCTGCCAGTTCCAGCGCCAACTGCACATATTCGTCCTGCGACTGTGCGACCCAGCGTTGCAGCCCCATCGCCTGCAAAATGCTGCCGCCCAAGCGTCCCACGCTGGCGCGCCCGGCCAGGCTGACGTACGGAACCCCCATGTACAGCATCTCGAACAGCGTCGTTCCGCAGTTGTGCGGGAAGCAGTCCAGGCCGATGTCGATGCCGCGCAGCACATCCCAGGGCGGGCTGTGGAAGCCGACGTCCAGCCGCGCCGCGGCAATGCCCTGTGCTTCAAAACGCGACAGCAGTTCGCGCTGCGCCGATTCGGATCGAAAGTCGGCGCTGTCGATCACCAGCCGTGCATCGGGCAACTGGCGCAACAAGTCGGCCCAGGCAGCCAGTGTGCGGTGGTTGATCCGGATTGCACGCGTGAGGCTGCCAAACGTGATGTGGCCGTTGCGCACGCAAGGCGACGCTGCGGGTTCACCCATGTCCGCTCCCGGCCGATACACCAGGGCCGGCACCGGCAGATGCCACGGCGCTTCGGCAAACAGATGCGCGTTGCCCGGTGGCACGGTGGCCTCATCGGTCAGGTAATAGTCGATCGCCGACATGCCGGTGGTGTAGCCAAAATCGAGCCAGTGCAGGGACACCGGCGCCGGCTTGCAGGCAAACGCGCCCAGGCGATTGCCGCGCGTGTGGCCTGCCAGATCGACCAGCACGTCGATGCCGTCGGCGCGAATGCGCTGCGCCAGCGCCTGGTCCGACATGCCGTCGATCACCACCCAGTGGTCAAAACAGGCGCTGTAGCGCTGCACCACCTCGGCATCGGCAAATGCCTCCTGTCCATACGCCACGATCTCGTAGCGCGCGTGGTCATGGCGCGCCAGCAGGGGCTCGAGAAAATGGCGCGAGGAATGCCGGCGCAGCTCCGGGCAGACATAGGCCAGCCGCAATCGTCGATCGGTCTGCCGGCTGTTTGCATGGGGCGACCAGGTCGATTGCAGTGGCAGGCCGAAGCGCGCGTCAAACGCCTGGTAGGCGCGATAAATTTCCTGGGCCGACAGATCGGCGTCATAGTTCAGCAGAAACAGCAGATTGCTGTGCGCGCTGGCGCATTGCGGATCGATCGCCAGCGCGCGCTCCAGGCTTTGCCGCGCCTGCGCGCACTGCCCCTTGCTGAGCAGCAAGTAGGCAAGCTGGTTGTGCCCCAGCACCGATTCGGGATCGAGCTGCAGACCCATCTGCGCGCTGGCCATGGCCTCGTCGGGCCGACCCAGCGCATCAAAGCACACGCTGAGATTCAGATGTGGCAGCTGCAAATCCGGATCGATGCGCACTGCCTCCAGCAGCACCGTGACCGCGTCCTGGGCGCGCCCCTGTCGCTGCAGTGCCATGCCCAGATTGCTGTGCACCAGGGCAAGGCCCGGCTCCAGCGCCGCGGCCCGCCTGAAGCAGTATTCAGCCTCGACCAGCCGGCCCATCTCGGACCACTGGTGCCCCAGCGCATTGAGGTTCTCGGCGCTATCGGACTCCCGTCGCGCCGGCGCTGCCCGACCCAATGCCGCGTGTGGCCCGTCGTCAGCCGGCGGGCACGGTTCTATCTGTAGCAGCCGCTGCATCAACTCGTCGCGCGCCTCCACCGACAGGCCGATGCGGCGCGCCTGCTCCAGCTGGCGCGCCGCCTGCAAAGGCTGACCCGCCTGCATCAGCGCGTCCAGGTGGCTGATCCAGTATTGCCAGTTGCCCGGTTGTGCCTGCACGGCCCGTTCGAAGCCCTGCAATGCCTGCGCATACTGCCCATCGTCCAGCAGCAACACCGCACGATTGTGATTGGCATCGGCATGCAAAGGCTGCTGCTGCAGCACTGCGTCGTAGTGCTGGCGCGCCAGCGCCGCACGGCCGCCACGATGATGGTCGAGCGCGCGCTGCATCAGTGCCACCGGGTCGAATGCCTCAGGCGGTGGCAAATCGCCGTTCGCCATCGCCCCCGCCAGGGGACTGCGCTCGCATTGCACGGCGTTGTCGATCTCGCTTTGTTGCACAGGCATCCGATTCACAACAGATTTATCGTCGGCAAGGCATCGGGCATTGCACGAACGCACGCCCGATACCCCTACATCACCGACACGGCAGCTTAGCCTTTCCAGCGCCTGTGCAATCGGGCGAATAAGCGGGAAATAGCCGAGCTTTTCCGGCGCGGACCGTCCGATCTGGCGGCCTGCGCCCTACACGCCGTCAGTCAAAACCCGACACGACATGCATCCGTTTACCGATTCAAGTTTTGCGACCGCGCTTGAGAATGCGTCCATGCGGTGCCACCGGGCATCCTTCTTAACTGGAGAAACACATGACAAGCGAACAGATACTTTCCGAGATCCGGGACGCCAATCTCACCTACCTCATGCTGGCGCAGAACCTGATCCGCTCCGATCGGGCCGAAGCCTTGTTTCGACTGGGACTGTCGGAAGAGTCAGCCGACCTGATCTCGGACCTGTCGCCGGGCCAGATTCTGAAGATTGCCTCGGGCAGCATGCTGCTGTGCCGCTTCCGTGTCGACGACGACATCGTCTGGAACCTGCTCACCAACCACACCACGAGCAAGGTCAACAACGACGCCACCAGTCGCCTGCACGCAGGCATCCTGATGGCCGGGCGTTTCGCCGAAACCATGTAATCGCGGGCAGGCACATCATGGCAAGCAAAAGCGTACTCAATGATTCCCGGCAGATCGAGCGCGCTGTCGCGCTGATCAACCTGGGCGCCCGGCTGCAGGTGCTCGAAAGCGAGACCAACCTGTCATATGAGCGCCTGCTACGCCTGTACAAGGAAGTGACGGGTCGTTCGCCGTCCAAGGGGCAGTTGCCGTTCTCGACCGACTGGTTCCTGACCTGGCAGCCCAATATCCATGCCTCGCTGTTCCTCAACATATATGAGTACCTGGGCAAGGTCTCGGCGCTGGACGACATCGATGCGGTCATGAAGGCATTCAAGCTCTATTCCGAGCAGATCACGGCCTGTGCCGTCGAGCCCCTGCTGTCGATCACCCGGGCCTGGCGCCTGGTCAAGTTTGTCGACAACCAGATGCTGACCATGACGCGCTGCTCCAAATGCGGCGGCAACTTCATCACCGAGCCCTACGAAAACCAGCGCCACTATGTCTGCGGGCTGTGCGAGCCACCGGCACGCGCCGGCAAAAGCTCGGCAGCGGGCGGCATACTGCTGCACTGATTGCCAATTTGATGGCGCGCTGCGCGCAGCTGATCGCACCAGATAGGGCCCGAAACGGGCCCTATTTCATTGACTGCGCCGAAAAGTGACTGCATAAAATGACCCACCTGTTCCCTCTGCCTGCGGCGTCTGCCCAGGCCGTTCATCCCAATCCAGCCACCGCACGAACATGTTAGTAATCATCGGCTACGTCGTCGCCATGGGCTGCATCTTTGGCGTGTACATCTTTCACGGCGGCAACATCGGCGTCATTCTGACGGCGCTGCCGTTCGAATTGGTCACCATCCTGGGCGCCGCCATGGGCGCCTTTGTCGTCAACAACCAGCCCAAGGTGCTCAAGGCGACCATTGCGCTTATTCCGCAGGCACTCAAGAGTTCCAAGTACACCAAGGCGCGCTACCTGGAGCTGATGGCCCTGCTCTACGACATCCTGCAAAAGGCGCGCAAGGAAGGGCTGATGGCGATCGAGAAGGACGTCGAGACGCCCGACGAGTCCGAGATCTTCAAGAAATACGCCACCGTGGGGTCGGACCACCATGTGGTCGAGTTCATGACCGACTATCTGCGCATGATGGTCTCGGGCAACCTCAATGCACACGAGATCGAGTCGCTGATGGACAGCGAGATTGAAACCCACCACCATGAGGCGCATGCGCCGATCGCGGCGATCGCCCGCCTGGCCGGCGCCCTGCCGGCGTTCGGCATCGTGGCGGCCGTGCTCGGTGTGGTGAACACCATGGGATCGGTCGGGCAGCCGCCGGCAGTCCTGGGCGGCATGATCGCCTCGGCGCTGGTCGGAACCTTCCTGGGCATCCTGCTGGCCTATGGCGTGGTCGAGCCGCTGGGCGGCCTGCTGGAGCAGAAATCGGAAGACAGCGCCAAGGAGTTGCAGTGCATCAAGACCACCCTGCTGGCCAGCATGCAGGGCTACAACCCATCGACCGCGATCGAGTTCGGACGCAAGGTGCTGTTCTCGACCGAGCGTCCCAGCTTCGCCGAGCTCGAAGCCCACGTTCGCGGCAAGAAGTAATGGGCAGTCCAGCGGGCGCACACCATGGCAACTGACGCCAAGAAACTCCAGCCCATCATCGTCAAGCGCATCAAGAAGGGCGGCCATGCCGTCCATGGTGGCGCCTGGAAGATCGCCTATGCCGACTTCGTGACGGCCATGATGGCCTTCTTTCTGCTGATGTGGCTGCTTGGTTCCACATCAGAAGGCGACAAGAAGGGTCTGTCAGACTATTTCGCAGCGCCGCTCAAGGTATCCATGATGGGCGGCACCGGCGCTGGCGCCAGCAACAGCATCATCCAGGGCGGCGGCAAGGACCTGACCCAGACCGTGGGGCAGGACAAGGTGCAGGCCAGCTCCGATCCGATTGCCAAGAAGGCTGCAGCCGACGCCGCGCGCGCGGAAATGGCCAAGCAGGATTCGAAAAAGCTCGCGGCGCTCAGCGCCAAGATCAGCAGCCTGATCTCCAACAGCGCCAAGCTGTCCGAGTACAAGTCGCAGATCCGGCTCGAAACCACGCCCGACGGCCTGCAGATCCAGATCGTCGACGACCAGAGCCGGCCGATGTTCGACGTCGGCAGCGCCCTGGTCAAGGTGCACATGCGCGACATATTGCGCGAGATCGGCAGCGCGCTCAATGGCGTGCAGAACAAGATCAGCCTGGACGGCCATACCGACCGCTCGCCCTATGGCAATGGTGACCGCGGCTACAGCAACTGGGAGCTGTCGGCCGACCGTGCCAATGCCTCGCGGCGCGAACTGGTTTTCGCCGGCATGCCCGACGACAAGCTGGCGCGTGTCACCGGCCTGGCCTCGAGCAGTCTGCTCGAACCGCAGTCCCCGCTCAGCCCGGTCAACCGCCGGATCAGCATTCTGGTGATGACCAAGGAGGCAGAAGAACGCCTGCTCGGCAGCACCCAGGCAACCCAGGATGGCAATGGTGAGTCCCCCGCCACTGCTGGCGCTCCCGCCAAGGCGGCCTCGCGCTGACACGGCATCGCGCGGCCGACCACGCGCCGATCGCCTTGCAATAATGGGGTCCATGCCCACACCGCGGCCACACCATGTCCAGTGAACTTCGATTTCTCGTCGTCGATGACTTTTCGACCATGCGGCGCATCGTCATCAGTTTGCTCAAGGAGTGCGGATTCACGCAGGTCGAGGAAGCCGAGGATGGCGCCAGCGCATTGCACAAACTGCATAACGGCAAGATCGACTTCGTCATCAGCGACATCCACATGCCGATCTCCAACGGCATGCAGCTGCTGGCCGAAATCAAGCGCGACGAGACGCTCAAGCACATACCGGTGCTGATGGTCACGGCCGAGGCGCGCAAGGAGGACATCCTGCGCGCGGCCGAACTCGGCGCCGCCGGCTATGTTCTCAAGCCATTCACCAAGGCGGTGCTGGAGCACAAGGTGGTTCACATACTGAAGAAGCTCGGCCTGCAGGGCTGAGTCGATGGCAAACAGGCTCCCGTGGATGCACGCAGACCTGATTTGGAATGCATTGCGAGGCGCAATTCCCGGCCGTCGCACGCCGGCGCTCGATCGGAGCGCAGCCAGGGCAACGCGCCCTGGACTGCCAGCTATCTGCATCGCATGCTGAAGTGGCCGGTTTTGCACCGGCTATTCGGCCTTTAGTTTGCGCCGGCGCTGGTGACAATTCCAGCACCACCACTTCGCTTGAGTCATGGAATCCAACAGCCAGGACCGCAACCTGCCGGCCAGCGAGCGCAAGCTCCAAAAGGCGGTAAAAGACGGTCAGGTCACGCGCTCCAGGGACTTGTCCCACCTGGCCGTCGTTGGTGTGGGCGCGGTGTCCCTGCTGCTGCTGGCGCCTTTCATGTTCGACCAGTTGCAGCGCCATATGGTGCGACAACTCTCGTTCGACGCGGCCACCATGGTGCATCCGCTCAACATGCTCAACCGAATGCAGGACATGGCGGTGTCCAGCCTGATCGGCTGCACGATATTTGCGGCCATCATCCTTGTCGCCGTGGTGCTGAGCAACGTAGCGGTCGGCGGCTGGGTCAATTCAAGCAAGCCGCTGATGCCCGACCTCAGCCGCATCAACCCGCTCTCGGGATTCGGTCGCCTGTTCACCAAGGACAAGCTGGCCGACGTCGGCAAGATGCTGCTGATCGTGATAGCGCTGTGCGTGGTCGGAACGCTGTACCTGAGCTCGACCATTCATACCGTCGCCTCGCTGGTGATGCAACCCTCGGCCGCGGCCATCAAGCAACTGGACGATTGGCTGACCACCGGCATGGGCCTGCTGCTGACCGTGATGGTGCTGGTGGCCCTGATCGACGTGCCGCTGCAGACGGTGCTGCACAAGTCGCGGCTCAAGATGTCGCACCAGGAGGTAAAGGAAGAGCACAAGGAATCCGAGGGCAATCCGCATGTCAAGGGCCAGCGCCGCAACCGCCAGCGCGAAATGGCCAACAGCGCCAGCGTGAACGCAGTGCAGCGGGCCGATTTCGTCGTCATGAACCCGACCCACTTTGCGGTGGCCATCCGCTACGACGACAAGACCATGCATGCGCCCCAGGTCATATCCAAGGGAGCCGACCTGCTGGCGCAGCGCATCCGCGAACTCGCCCGCAGCCACGACATCCCGGTGCTGCAGTCGCCGGTGCTGGCGCGTGCCCTGTATGCCAATGCCGAACTGGGTCAGGACATCCCTTCGAGCCTGTACGCCGCGGTAGCGCAGGTGCTGGCCTATGTCTACCGCCTCAAGGCGGCGATGCGCGGCGACGGCCCGATGCCGGCCGAACTGCCGCAGCTGGAAATCCCCGTGCACCTCGACCCGCTTGCGCCCGACCCTGCCTGATTTATGAACACCAACATCAAGCAGATGCAGCGCTGGCTGGGCAACACCGCCAGTCTGACCCAGGGCGCCGCCGCGCCGGTACTGGTGGTCGCCATCCTGGCGATGATGGTGCTGCCACTGCCCTCTTTCCTGCTCGATGTCTTCTTCACGATCAACATCGCGGTCGCGCTGATGGTCATGATGGTGGCGGCCTACATGCTGCGCCCGCTCGACTTCGCCTCCTTCCCGGCCGTGCTGCTGCTCACCACCATGATGCGCCTGTCGCTCAACGTGGCCTCGACGCGTGTTGTGCTGATGGACGGCCATACCGGCCCGGGCGCTGCCGGGGCGGTGATCGAGGCCTTCGGCCACTTCCTGATCGGCGGCAACTTCGCGGTCGGCCTGATCGTGTTCTCGATCCTGGTGGTGATCAACTTCGTCGTCGTGACAAAGGGCGCCGAGCGCATCGCCGAGGTATCGGCGCGCTTTGCGCTGGACGCCATGCCCGGCAAGCAGATGGCGGTCGATGCCGACCTCAACGCCGGCACCATCAATGAGGTCGAGGCGCGCCGGCGCCGCAATGAGGTCGCCGAAGAAGCCGACTTCTACGGCTCGATGGACGGCGCCTCCAAGTTCGTGCGCGGCGACGCAGTGGCCGGCATCCTGATCCTGCTGATCAACATCATCGGCGGCTTTGCGATCGGCATGCTGCAGCACGACATGGGCGCGGCCCAGGCGGCCGACACCTATATCCTGCTGGCCGTCGGCGACGCGCTGGTGGCCCAGGTGCCGGGACTGCTGATTTCGGTCGCCGCGGCCATGGTGGTGTCGCGGGTCGGCAAGGAAGAAGACCTGGGGCGCCAGATCATCGGCCAGATGTTTGTCTCGCCGCGCGTGCTGGGCATCACCGCCGCCATCCTGACCGTGCTCGGCCTGATTCCGGGCATGCCGCATCTGGTTTTCCTGTCGGTCGCCGCGGTGATCGGCTATACCGCCTGGGTACTGGCGCACGCGCTGCCGCCCGCGCCCCCGCCCACCGCCGAAGTGGCACCGGCCGGCGACGGCGAAGCCAGCTGGGACGACCTGCAGCCGGTGGATCAGCTGGGGCTGGAATTGGGCTACCGCCTGATCGCGCTGGTCGACAAGGGCCGCCAGGGCGACCTGCTGACCCGCATCAAGGGCGTGCGGCGCAAGTTCGCGCAGGACGTCGGCTTTCTGCCACCGGCCGTGCATGTACGCGACAACCTGGAACTCAAGCCCAGCGGCTACCGCATCACGCTGCGCGGCGTGGTCGTGGGCGAGGCAGAGGCCTTTCCCGGCATGTTCCTGGCCATCAATCCGGGCGGCATCACGACGCCGCTGATCGGCACTGCAACCATCGATCCGGCATTCGGTCTGCCAGCACACTGGATCGACGACCGGCAAAAGGAAGCGGCGCAATTGGCCGGGTTTACCGTTGTTGATTCCGAGACCGTGATGGCCACGCATTTGTCACACTTGATGCAGGTGCACGCATCGCGTCTGCTGAGCCGCACCGAGACCCAGCAACTGGTGGACCATGTGGCCAAGCTGGCACCCAAACTGATCGAAGAGGTCGTTCCCAAGATGGTTCCCATCGCCGTGTTCCAACGCGTATTGCAGTACCTGCTTGACGAGCAGGTACACATACGGGACATCCGCACCATCGTCGAATGCCTGGCCGAGCATGCCGCCACCGTGGCCGACCCGGCGCAGCTGGCCAAGCTGATCCGCGTGGCGCTGTCGCCAGCCATCGTTCAGCAGATCTACGGATCGGTTCGCGAACTCAACGTGATCGCCATCGACCCGACGCTGGAGCGCCTGCTGGTGCAGGCCCTGGCTGGTGCCAGCGGCCCGGCGCTGGACCCGGGCGTGGCAGACATGTTTTCGCGCTCGGCGGCCGAGGTGTCGCTCAAGCAGGAAGAGCTCGGCGTTCCGCCCTGCCTGCTGGTGCCGGACCAGATCCGCGGCGCCATCGCACGGCTGCTGCGTCGCGTAGCGCCACGCCTGCAGGTGCTGGCGCACAGTGAAATTCCAGAAACCCACACGATCCGTATCGGTCCCATCTTGCGAGGTGCCAACCCATGAAAATACAACGCTTTACCGGAAACACGTCACGCGAAGCCCTGGCCAAGGCGCGCCTGACCTTTGGCGAGGGCACGCTGATCCTGTCCAACCGGCAGACCGCGCTCGGTGTCGAGGTCATGGCAACGGCCGAAGACGACGTAGCCAATCTCGAACTGCGCGAGCGCGCGCCCAGCCAGCCCCGGAGCGCGCCGGCCACTGCCAGTTCAGTCGCTGCCCCGAACCTCCGCACGGTGGCAGCGCCGATCGCGGCCGGTAGCGCCGAGCAACAGGTACAGGACGACACCGCCACAATGGCCATGAGCACGCTGTCGTTCCAGGACTATGTGCGCGGGCGATTCGCTCTGGCGTCGGCGCAACATGCGCTCG
>JBBKVW010000461.1:0-12531 GCA_037968655.1 Burkholderiaceae bacterium | reverse complement strand
ATCGACTGGGACGAGTTCTGGAGCACGGTCAACGGCAACGGACCCTGCAACAAGGAGCGCCTGGCCACCCGCGTCAAAGCCAACAACGACGGCCAATGGGTGCGCGAAGCAGCCCTGGCCTACGCCCAGAAACACCAACCCCAAACACAGAAGGAAGCAGCATGAGCACGCCGGGCAGCCCCAAGAGCGATTACCGCAATGCGCAGCATGAAGGTACTCCAGTAACCACGACCGCATTGAAAGACTGGCCCCTGTGGGAAGTATTTGTTCGCAGCAAGCAGGGCCTGGAGCACAAGCACTGCGGCAGTCTGCACGCGTCGGACGCCCCGCATGCGCTGCAGATGGCGCGCGATGTCTACACCCGGCGCCAGGAAGGCGTGAGCATCTGGGTGGTGCCCTCCAAATCCATCACCGCCAGCGCGCCGCAAGACAAGGACCTGATGTTCGAGCCGGCAGCCGACAAGATCTACCGCCACCCCACCTTCTATGACATCCCTGACGAAGTGGGGCACATGTAATGGCCACTTACCAAGACTATCTGCTGCACCTGGCAGACAACGCCCTGATATTGGGCCAGCGCAATGCCGAATGGTGCGGCCACGGCCCCATCCTGGAAGAAGACCTGGCGCTGGCCAACAACAGTCTGGACCTGATTGGCCAGGCCCGCCTGCTCTACCAGCACGTGGTCACGGTGCGCAAGGACGGCAAAAGCAGCGAAGACCTGCTGGCCTTTTTCCGTGACGTGCCCGACTTCAAGAACTACACGCTGCTGGAGCTGCCACACCGCACCGCAATACTGCCCACGTCGTCCGGCGACCGTGACTATGCCGTCACCATTGCACGCAACTTCCTGTACAGCGCGCTGATGGTGCAGGTCTGGGGCGCATTGGCGGCGTCGACCGATGCGCAGCTGGCTGCGATTGCATCCAAGTCGCTGAAGGAAGTGCGCTACCACCTGCGCCACGCGCACGACTGGGTGCTGCGCATGGGCGACGGCACGCAAGAGTCGCAGCGCCGCGTGCAGGCGGCCTTTGATTACCTGATGCCTTTTACCCAGGAGTTCTGGACCGCCAGCGCCATGGAAACCGCGGCCGTCGCAACCGGTGCCGGTGTCGATGTGACGGCGTTCAAGGCAGAGTGGGAAGCGATGGTGAGCGACACGCTGCAGGCTGCCACCCTGAAGCCACCGGCCAGCACGGGCTTTGTCACCACCGGCAAGCAGGGCGTGCACTCCGAGCACCTGGGCTTCTTGCTGGCGGAAATGCAATGCGTGGCGCGCGCCCATCCCGAGGCCGTTTGGTAACAACCATGGCCAAGGTGTCCCCATCCAGCGCGCAAGTAGTGGCGCCGGGCGTGTTGCCCGACGGACCGCTGGCGCAGAGCCAGGCGACGCAGGCGCATCACGCCATCTGGGAATTGCTGGAGTCGGTGACCGACCCGGAAATCCCGGTGGTGAACCTGCGCGAGATGGGCATTCTGCGCGCGGTGCGCCAGGGCCCGCAGGGCCTGGAGGTGGTGATCACCCCCACCTACAGCGGCTGCCCGGCCATGAGCCAGATGGAAGACGACGTGGTCAACACCTTGTCCCGCGCGGGCGTGGCGGCAAGCGTCATCACGCAATTGGCCCCGGCCTGGTCCACCGACTGGATGACCGCCGAGGGGCGCGCGAAGCTGCGCGCTTATGGCATTGCCCCGCCCGTGAAAAGCGCCTGCGCCGCTGCAGCCACCACACAGGTGGTGGCGTTTGCGCCGCGCAAGGGTCTGGCCGTGCACGACACCGTGGCGTGTCCGCAATGCGGCTCCGACAACACCACCGAGATTTCGCACTTCGGCTCCACCGCCTGCAAGGCGCTGTACCGCTGCCTGAGCTGCATGGAGCCGTTTGACTACTTCAAACCCTATTAATCAACGTATCCCCACCATGACTGCATCTCCCCGTTTTCACGATCTGCGCGTAGCGCGGGTCAGTCCCGAGGCGGCTGGCTCGGTTGCCATCGCCTTCAGCGTGCCAGACGATTTGCTGGAACGCTTTGATTTCAAACCCGGCCAGTACCTGACCTTGCGCAGCAAGATCGACGGTGCCGATGTGCGGCGCAGCTACTCCATCTGCTCCACCCACGGTCACCTGAAGCGCCGCCGCGAGCTGGTGGTGGGCATACGCCCGATGGAAGGTGGCGTGTTTTCCAACTGGGCTGCCGCCAGCGTCAAGGCCGGCGACACGCTGTCAGTGATGTCGCCCGATGGTCGCTTTGTGTCCAAACGTCCACGCGCCCTGCACCGCGTGGCCTTTGCGGCCGGTTCGGGCATCACGCCGATCCTGTCCATCATGGCCAGCACGCTGGAAGACCAGCCCGAGTCCAAGTTCACCCTGGTCTATGGCAACCGCAGCATGAACTCCGTGATGTTCAACGAGGCGCTGCAAGACCTGAAAGACCGTTTTGCCGACCGCCTCACGCTGATTCACATTCTCTCGCGCCAGGCGCAGGAGGTGGACCTGCTGCAAGGCCGCATCGATGCCGCCAAGGTGCGCTCCATCATCGACACCCTGTTGCCCGTGGCCAGCATGGACGAGGTCTTCATCTGTGGCCCGGAAGTGATGATCGAGGTCACGCAAAAGGCCTTGCTCGAAGCCGGCGTGCCCGACAAGCAGATCCATACCGAGCGCTTTACCTCACCGGTTCTGGAGAAACTGAGCCCCGAAGCGCGCCAGGCGGCAGTGGCCAACGTGAAACGCCCGGCCGGTGGACAGGTGGCACTGACGGTGGTGCTGGACGGCAAAGCCCACGAGTTGCGCATGAACCCGGACCAGAACGTGCTGGACGTGGCCATGGCAGCCGGCCTGGACCTGCCGTTTTCGTGCAAGGGCGGCGTCTGCGCCACCTGCCGCTGCAAGGTCATGTCCGGCAGCGTCGCGATGGACAAGAACTTTGGTCTGGAAGCGTGGGAGACCGAAAAAGGCTTTGTGCTGAGTTGCCAGTCGCGCCCCACCAGCGATGCCGTAACGATGAGCTTTGACGAGCGCTAAGCCCCAACCCATTAAAGAAATACCATGACCCAGACACTTCAAAGTTATATCGGCGGCCGCTGGCAAGGCCAGCAAGCCGCAAGCGCATTGCGCAGCGCCGTCAATGGCACAACCGTGGCCCATACCCATGCCGAAGCGCTCGACTTTTCCGAGGCCGTGGAGCATGCCCGCCGCAAGGGCCTGCCCGCCCTGATGGCGATGGACTTCCAGGAGCGTGCCCAACGCCTCAAGGCCCTGGCCAAGTACCTGATGGAGCACAAGGAGCAGCTCTATGCGGTCTCGGCCCACACCGGTGCCACCAAGGTGGACAGCTGGATCGATATCGACGGCGGTGCCGGTACCCTTTTTGCCTACGCCGGCATCGGCAGCAATGAATTGCCATCCGGCAATCTGGTGCACGAGGGCCCGGCGTTTGCGTTGGGTAAAAAGGGAGGCTTCTGCGGCACCCACGTGCTGGTGCCGCGCGGCGGTGTGGCGGTGCATATCAATGCCTTCAACTTCCCCGTCTGGGGCCTGCTGGAAAAGTTTGCACCGAGCTTTCTGGCCGGCATGCCCTGCATCGGCAAACCGGCTTCGGCCACCAGCTACCTGACCGAGGCGGCGATGCGGCTCATTGTTCAGTCGGGCATTCTGCCCGAGGGCAGCCTGCAACTGGTGATTGGCGCAACGGGCGATTTGCTGGACCGCCTGAACGGTGCCGACGTGGTCACCTTCACCGGCTCGGCCGACACCGCAGCACGCCTGCGCGTGCACCCGAATCTGATTGCACACTCGGTGCCCTTCAACGCCGAAGCCGACTCGCTCAATTGCGCCATCCTCGGGCCGGACGTGTCACCCGACGACGAAGAGTTCGCTCTGTTTGTGAAAGAAGTGGCGCGCGAGATGACGGTCAAGGCCGGGCAGAAGTGCACCGCCATCCGCCGCGCCATCGTGCCCGCCAAACATCTGGATGCGGTGTGCGAGCAAGTGGCGGCGCGCCTGGCCAAGACCTTGGTGGGCGATCCCGCAGACGAACGGGTGCGCATGGGACCGCTGGCCTCGCATGCGCAACAGGCCGATGTGGCTGAACGCATTGCATTGTTGCGCCATGATGCCGAACTGGTGTACAGCGGCAAGGACGACTGGATTGGCGAAGGCACGGCAAAAGGCGCCTTCTGCGCGCCGACCTTGCTGGCCTGCCGCAGGCCCATGGACGTGAATTCGGTGCACACCATCGAAGCCTTCGGCCCGGTCAGCACGGTGATGGCCTACGAAGACCTGGACCAGGCCCTGGCTTTGGCCGCGCGCGGCCAGGGCAGCCTGGTGGCCACGCTGGTGACGCACGACGCTGCAGTTGCCGCAAAGGCAATTCCAGCCATGGCCGCCTGGCATGGCCGCCTGCACATTCTGGAGCGCGAAGCGGCGGTGGAATCCACCGGCCACGGCTCGCCGCTGCCCACGCTCAAGCACGGTGGCCCGGGCCGCGCCGGCGGTGGTGAAGAGTTGGGCGGCCTGCGCGCTGTCAAGCACTATCTGCAACGCGCGGCCGTGCAGGGCTCGCCCAGCATGTTGTCGGCCGTCACCGGCGAGCATGTGCGCGGTGCCAGGGTCAACGACACGGCGGTGCACCCGTTTCGCAGTTACTTTGAAGACCTGCAGATCGGTGACTCCCTGCTCACCCATCGACGCACGGTGGGCGAAGCCGATATCGTGGCTTTCGGCGGCATCTCGGGCGACTACTTCTACATGCACTTTGACGAAGTGGCGGCCAAGGATTCGCCGTTTGGAAAGCGCATTGCGCACGGCTACTTTGTGCTGTCCGCTGCGGCGGGACTGTTTGTGTCGCCCGCACCCGGCCCGGTGCTGGCCAACTACGGCCTGGACACGCTGCGTTTTGTCAAACCGGTGGGCATTGGTGACACCATCCAGGCCCGGCTGACGGCCAAGCGCAAGATCGACCGCAAGAAGGTGGATGCCAAGGGCGTCGGACAGGGCGTGGTGGCCTGGGATGTGGAAGTCACCAACCAGCTTGGCGAACTGGTGGCCAGCTACGACATTCTGACCCTGGTCGCCAAGCGTGCCTGAGTCCCGGCAGGTACTCGAGAAGGCCTCCCGCCCGCTGCCGGGCTTCCTGTTCCTGTGCCCGATACTGATCCGGGCCGGCCCGGGCGGGCGCCATGCCTGCTGAACTGCCAATTTTTTTGTCCAACTGAAACGAAGGAAACCGAAGATGAAACTGCTCCACAAAACACTGATCGCGGCCAGCCTGGGCGCATTCGCCCTCGCCGCGCAGGCACAGGAGGTGACCCTGAAGGTGCACCACTTCCTTGGCCCGCAATCGACACAACATGTCAACATGTTCGGCGTCTGGTGCGACAAGCTGGCCAAGGAATCGGCCAACAAGCTCAAGTGCCAGATCTACCCCTCGATGCAGCTCGGCGGCAGCCCGCCGCAGCTGTATGACCAGGCCCGCGACGGCGTGGCCGACATTGTCTGGACGGTAGCCGGCTACTCGGCCGGGCGCTTCCCGAAGATCGAGGTCTTCGAACTGCCCTTCATGATGACCAACGCCGAGGCCACCAGTCGCGCAGCCTGGGAGTTCTACGACAAGCACGACCGCGACGAGTTCAAGGACACGCACATGCTGGCCGTGCATGTGCATGGCCCCGGCAACATCTACACCGTGAAGGCGCCGATCAAGACCATGGCCGACTTCAGGGGCCTCAAGCTGCGCGCCCCGACGCGCCAAACCAACAAGATGCTGGCCATGCTGGGCGCCACGCCGGTGGGCATGCCGGTGCCGGCGGTGCCCGAGGCGTTGTCCAAGGGCGTGATCGACGGTGCGGTGATTCCCTATGAGGTGGCGCCGGGTATCAAGGTCGACGAGCTGACCAAGTTCACCGCCGAGCCCGACCGCAAGTTCAACGCGCTGTACACGACGGTGTTCCTGGTGGCGATGAACAAGGCCAAGTACGAGTCGCTGCCACCCGACCTGAAGAAGGTGCTCGACGCCAATTCGGGTGCCGATTTCTCCGCCTTCATGGGCAAGACCCAGGAAGCCGCCGACGTGCCGGGCAAGGCGAAGATGCTCGCCGCCGGCAGCACGATCACGGTGATCCCTGGTGCCGAGCTCGACAAATGGCGCAAAGCCACCGACGCGCTCGACGACCAGTGGGCCGCTGAAGTCTCGTCCAAGGGCGGCGACGGCAAGGCGCTGCTCAAGACGGCGCGCGATCTCGTCACGAAGCACACCAAGTAAGCCGCACTGCGGGCAAGTGATCGGACAGCGGCGGGCGCACCGCCGCTGTTCGGCAGCGCCAGAACACCTCATCCCGGGAGTCCACCATGGCTGATGCCGTTTACACAGAACACGAGCGCCCGACCGATCCGATCGGACGCGCGCTCGATGTCGTCTCGCGCCTGTTCGCGATTGGCTCCGGACTGATGCTGATCGCGATGGCACTGATGTCGGTCTACAGCATCGTCGGGCGCTCGCTGCTCGACAAACCTGTCATGGGCGACTACGAGATGGTGCAGATGATGTCGGCCATCGCGGTGTCGATGTCGCTGCCCTTTTGCCAGATGATCGGAGGCCACATCATCGTCGACTTCTTCACCGTCAAATTCCCGCCGCGGATCAATGCCGCGCTCGACCTCGTGGCCGCGTTGCTGCTGGCCGTCTGTTCGTTCGCGATCGCCTGGATGGTCGTTGGCGCCACGTTGCAGTTCATGAAGAACCACGACGCCACGATGCTGCTCGGCCTGCCCACCTGGTGGGGCTATGCCCCGATGGGGCCCTCGTTTTTCCTGCTCGGCTGTGCCGCGCTCTACACCGCGTACAAGCGCGCCCGGGAGACAGCACAATGACCGGTATCGAACAAGGTGCGCTGGTCGCCGGCTTCATGCTGGTGCTGCTGGCGCTGCGCGTGCACATCGGCGTGGCGATGCTGGTGTCCGGCTCGATCGGCTACATCTGGCTGGTCGACATGAACACGCTGCTCAACTACTACAAGACCGTCGCCTACGCGCGCTATTCGGTGTACGACCTGTCGGTGGTTCCGCTGTTCCTGCTGATGGGCCAGTTCGCCACCCATGGCGGCCTGTCCAAGGCGCTGTTCAAGGCCGGCAACGCGATGATCGGGCACTGGCGCGGCGGCATGGCGATGGCGGCGGTGACCGCCTGCGCGGGTTTCGGCGCCATCTGCGGCTCCTCGCTGGCCACGGCCGCGACCATGGGCCAGGTGGCACTGCCCGAGCTGCGCCGGCGTGGCTACTCGGCGCGACTGGCCACGGCCTCGATTGCCGCCGGCGGCACGCTCGGCATCCTGATCCCGCCGTCGGTGCCGCTGGTGATCTACGCCATCAGTACCGAGCAGAACATCGCCAAGCTGTTCCTTGCGGCCTTCGTGCCGGGCATCATCGCTGCCATCGGCTACATGATCGTGATCGGGGTCATGGCCCGCATCGATCCCGAACATGCACCGGCCGGCGATCGCATGCCCTGGGGGCAACGCATCAGGGCGCTGCTCGAGACCTGGCCCGTGCTGCTGATCTTCATCGTCGTCATTGGCGGTATTTACGGCGGCTTCTTCACGCCCACCGAAGCGGCGTCGATCGGCACCGTCGCCACCGCCTTCGTCGCCTGGACCTCCGGTGGACTCAAGGGCCGCGGCTTTCTCGAATGCATGTACGGCGCCGCGCAGGCCACGGCGATGATCTTCCTGATCCTGCTCGGGGCCGACGTTCTCAACGTCTTCCTGGCGCTGACGCAGATGCCCGCCGAGCTGGCCAAGTGGGTCATCGGCCTGAACCTGGCGCCGCTGCTGGTGCTGCTGGTGATCCTGCTGATCTACCTGGTTCTGGGCTGCATCATGGACAGCCTGTCGATGATCCTGCTGACGGTGCCGATCTTCTTCCCGATCATCATGGGCATCGACCTCTGGGGCCTGGCGCCAGACAGCAAGGCGATCTGGTTCGGCATCCTGGCACTCATGGTCGTCGAGATCGGGCTCATCACGCCACCGGTGGGCATGAACGTCTTCATCATCAGTTCCATGGCCAAGGACGTGCCGATGAAGGAGACTTTCATCGGCGTCGTGCCCTTCCTGGTGTCGGACGTATTGCGCATCGCTCTGCTGGTGTTTGTGCCGGGCATTGCGTTGTTTGCGCTCGAGGTGTTCAAGTAGCTGGCGGATCGGCGCGCTCCGGGCGCCCGTGGCAAGCAGCGCATTGCCCAGCCGTGGTGCGCGAGCCCATGCCCGCGGCAGATGCTGCTGGTAGCCTCGCGCTGCGCCGTGGCACTGATCCTGTCTGACCCGCCGAGCCCTCGGGCGGCCAAGTCTGCGGCCGGAACCGGGCTGGCTTTTTTGAAGGAGGACCCCATGTCTGAAGAATTCGTGCCGTACCCGTTCACGGCCGAGCGCTACGCGGCATCGCTGCCCACGCTGCGTGACGGGGTGGAGTTGCGCAGACATCCGGCGGTCGTGGTTGGCGGCGGCCCGGTGGGCTACTGCACCGCCCTGGGCCTGGCCAACCACGGCGTGCCCGTGGTGTTGATCGAGGCAGACGACTCGGTCTGCGCCGGCAGCCGTGCCATCTGCATCTCGCGGCGCAGTCTGGAGATCGTCGAGCGTCTGGGTGCAGTCGACGGCTTCCTCAAGGTCGGCCTTCCCTGGGCCGGCGGGCGCAGCTACTACCGTGATACCGAGGTGCTGCACTTCACGATGCCGCAGGACGAGAACCAGAAGTTGCCACCGATGGTCAATCTGGCCCAGTTCCTGATCGAGCAGTTCCTGCTGGACGCGGCACGGGCCAAGCCCGAGCTGATCGACATCCGTTGGCAGACCAGGGTCACTGCGATCGATGCGCGCAAAGGCGGCGCCCGCCTGACGCTGTCGACGCCGCAGGGCGACTACGCGCTGGACGCCGACTGGGTGGTCGCCGCCGATGGGGGACGCAGCTTCCTGCGCGAATCGCTGGGGCTGCCATTGAAGGGTACCAGCTACGAAGGCCGTTACGTGATCGTCGACATCCTATTGAACAGTGCGCGACCGACCGAGCGCCTGGCCTACTTCGACCCACCGTGCAACCCGGGCTCGACGGTACTGGTGCACAAGCAGCCCGACAACGTCTGGCGCATCGACTACCAGTTGCAGGACGGCGAAGACCCTGATGCCGCCATCAAGCCCGAGAACGTGTTGCCGCGGGTGCGCAGCCTGCTCGCGATGATGGGCGAGACCGGGGCGTGGAACCCGATCTGGATGGGCATCTACAAGGCCAATGCGCTGACGCTGGAAAGCTATCGCCATGATCGCGTGCTGTTTGCCGGCGACGCGGCCCACCTGGTGCCGATCTTCGGCGTGCGCGGTGCCAACTCCGGCATCGACGATGCCGACAACCTGGCCTGGAAGCTGGCTTTCGTGGTCAAGGGACTGGCATCGGACAAACTCCTCGACAGCTACTCGATCGAGCGCGTCGCGGCCACGCACGAGAACCTGAGCTACGGAACCAAGAGCACCGAGTTCATGGCGCCACCGTCGTTCGCCTTCGACCTGATGCGCATGGCGGTGCTGAGCCTGGCCGCCCGGCATGCCGGTGTGCGCTCGCTGATCAATCCGCGCCAGAGTTCGGCCATCACCTACAGCACATCGCCGCTGAACGCCGCGCCCGAGCGCTCCGCCGCGTTTGCTGCGGGGCCGGTGCCCGGTGCGGTGCTGCCGGAATGCCCGCTCACGCTGGCCGGCGGCGGCCATGCGAATGGACAGCAAGAACCACATGAGCCGCACGAAGGCCACCTGACCGACCTGGTGCGGCCGTGCTTCACGGCCTTCTACTTCGCTGAAACGCCCACTGTGCCAGCCGATCTGCTTGCGCTGACCGGCGCGATGGCCAAGCGCGCGATTGCGTTCAAGGTCGTGCCGCTGACGCGTCACCTCGGCCGCGCCGGCTCGCAGCCCCATGGCTGGGACCACACCGGCGCTCTGTTCACGATGTATGGCGCGCAGCCGGGCACGCTGTACCTGGTGCGCCCGGACGGCCACGTCCTGGCCCGTTGGCGCGAGGCCAATGTTGCCGAGATGCGCGCCGCCATCGACAACGCACTGCACCCCTGAACCCGCCCAGGAAAACACCATGACCACCGTTACCCAAAATGTGACCAACAGGACCGGCGCGATGACGGACAGCGAGCTCGATGCCGTCTACACGAACCTGTGCAAGACCATGACGCAGCTCGGTGAGTCCCGGTCTCCGATGTTCCTGGCGCGATTTGCGCTGCTGGCAATCGACCACATCGCCGATGCCGAAGTGGCGCAGCAGCTCATCGCTGCCGCGGCCGAAGACCTGGGTGATGCATCGCAGCCGTGAGGCACAGGCGCATTGCGCCATGACCGGTGCGACATTGCGGCATCCACGAAGGACTTATGGCGCATCGCCATTGCGCGCCGCGAAGTAATCCTTGATCGCCGCCGTAACACGGCCGCGCCCGTGTGCGCGTCGCTCCAGCAGCCCCACCCGGCGCTGCACATCGACACCAGGCAGCGTAATCAGGCGCACGGCGCGGTCGCGTGACCATTGCACGTTGGCCAGCTTGGGCACGATGGAGACGCCAAAGCCCTGGCGCACCAGGGCCAGGATGGCCTCGACCGAGTTCAGCTCCATGCCTTCGCGCACCGTCGCGCCGGCCTGGGTCAGGGCCTGGTTGACCAGATGACCGGTCCAGGCCTGGCGGTCGAAACGCAGGAACGGGCTCTCGCGCAGGATCTGCATCGGCTCCTCGGCGATCGCGAATCGCGGCTGGCGCGGCACGATCAATACCATCGGCTCGTCGTACAGCAAGCTCCAGACCAGGCTGGCCGGTGGCTGGAAGGGTGGTTGCGTGACCACGGCCGCGTCGAGTTCGCCGTTCTCGACGCGCCGTGTGAAGTCGGCCGACTGACCCGAGAACAGTTTGACGTCCAGGGCCGGGTGCTGGCTGGCGAGCGACAGCAGGCAGTCGGCGAACGCGCCCATCAATGCCGACACCAGCGCGCCCATCACCAGCTTGCCGCTCAGGGATTCGCCCTCGGCTGGTGCGGCCAGTGCGTCGTAACGCGCCACGATGTCGGCAAGCGGCGTCATCATGGCGCGCCCGGCGGTGTTTAGCACGATGGAGCGTCCGCTGCGGTCGAACAACTGCTGGCGCAACTCCTCTTCCAGCGACCGGATCTGCAGGCCTACTGCGGCTGCCGTCAGGCCGATGTCGTTGCCGGCGGCGACGAAGCTGCCCAGACGGGCGACTGCGAGAAAGGTCTTGAGGTTGCGGATCGAGGGCATGGCGGTCGGGAGGAGGGCGTCGGGCCGCAGGCCAATTCTAAAGAAATACTTTACCTCGAAGGCATTAAAAATCGCTTTTGTTTTCCAATGCTTGAACCTAGGATAGCCCGCATGGATAGCGTGACACCCCCATCTGCCGGCAGCACGGCGCCCCTCAAGGTCTCGGTCTGGCGCGGTCGCGCGAGTGGCGCATTCAGCCACTACGAGGTGCCGCGCCAGGCCAGCCAGACCGTGCTGGACGTGATCACCCATATCCAAAGACACCTGGAGCCCTCGCTGGGCTACCGCTTCGCCTGCCGTGTCGGCATGTGCGGTTCCTGCGCGATGACGGTCAATGGCAAGGCGCGCTGGACCTGCCGCACCCATGTGGCCAAGGTTGTCGATGCGCAGGGTGCGATAGAGGTCGCGCCGCTGGCCAATCTGCCGGTGATCAAGGATCTGGTCACTGATATGACGGTGTTCTTCGACAAGTGGGCTGCCGCCAAGGGCCAATTCAAGGGCGCCGCCACCCGCCATGACGACTTCGCACACGTGGCGCCGGCCTCGCCCGAGCGTGCCGCGGCCAATGCCGGCATCGAATGCATCGGCTGCGCCGTGTGTTACGCCTCCTGCGACGTGGTCGGCTGGCAACCCGACTACCTGGGGCCGGCCGCCATGAACCGGGCTTGGACCTTGGTCAACGACGTGCGCGACGTGCAGCAGCGCGAGCGCCTGCGCGCCGTCGCCGGTGATGCCGGTTGTCACTCCTGCCACACCCAGGGCTCGTGCACCGAGCATTGCCCCAAACACCTGACGCCAACACTGTCGATTGCCGGGCTCAAGCGCGTGGTCGGCAGGGCTGCCGTGCGGGGGCAGCTGTGAGTCGCCGGGCCGCTCCCAAGGCGCATGGCAGCGCAGCGTTCTGCGCGGAGGTTGACCTATGACCTGCCGGGCCGCTTCCAAGGCGCATGGCAGCGCAGCGTTCTGCGCGGAGATGTACCGATGAGCAACGCGTCGATTGCCGAAGCCAAACGCTGGTACTGGCAGCGCATCAGCGCGATGGTGCTGGCGCTGTGTGTGCTGGTGCACCTGGCCGTGATGATCTATGCCGTGCGCGGCGGCCTGAGTGCCGCCGAGATCCTGGGCCGCACCCGCGGCAGCTGGAGCTTCGGTGTGTTCTATGCCGTTTTTGTCGTCGCCTGCGCCGTGCACGTGCCGGTCGGTCTGGCCAACAT
>JBBKVW010000460.1:0-31431 GCA_037968655.1 Burkholderiaceae bacterium | reverse complement strand
CGCATCGCCGCCGAGCAGGCCGTGGCCTGCCCGTTGCTGGAAGGCATCGACCTGTCGGGCGCCAAGGGCGTGCTGGTGCTGGTGACGGCGGCCAAGGGTTCGCTCAAGCTGTCCGAGTCCAAGCTGGCGATGAACACGATCCGCGCCTTTGCGTCGCCGGACGCACTGGTGATCTATGGCACCGCCTACGACGACAGCCTGGGCGACCAGATCCGTGTCACCGTGGTCGCCACCGGCCTGTCGCGCCAGGGCCAGCGCCGCAACGCGCCGCCATTGCAGGTGCTGCGCACCGGCACCGACAACGTGCCGTTCCAGATCCCGACCTTGACCAACCAGGTGCACAACACGGGCAGCGCAAGCGGACAAGGCCCCACCGGCACGACGCAACCCGACTACGGCAGCATCAATACGCCGGCAGTCTGGCGCGGCCGTGGCTCGGCAGCGGCCAAGGTCGATGCCTTGTCCAACGGCGGCATGGACGACTATGAGATTCCTGCCTTCCTTCGCAAGCAGGCTGATTGAGCCCAGCGCAGCGGGCAAGACCCCCGCTTCCTACAATCGGGGGGTGCTCAGACAAAGAACCCTTCGATCGCAGACCCGCGCCACTGGCGTGGGTCTGCACAGTGGCCGGCGGGTCGAACTGACGCTGCGACCGGCGCCGCCCGACAGCGGCATCGTGTTTCGACGTGTCGATCTGCCCGAGCCGGTAGAGATCCGGATGTCGGCCGATGCGGTGTCGGACACCCGCATGGCGACCACTGCCTCGAGCGGCGCGGCCAAGGTGGCCACGGTCGAACACCTGATGTCGGCATGCGCCGGGATCGGCATCGACAACCTGACGATCGATATCACGGCCGAAGAGGTGCCGATCCTTGACGGCTCTGCGGCCTCGTTCTTGTTCCTTCTGCAAAATGCCGGCGTGGTGTGGCAGGACAGCGCGCGCCAGTTCATACGGGTCACGAAGACGGTCGAGGTGCGCGACGGCCAGGGCAGCAATGTGCGCTGGGCCCGGCTGGAGCCCTACCACGGCTACCGGCTGAGTTTCGAGATCGTGTTCGACCATCCGGCGGTCCACTCGACCGGGCAGTGCGTCGCGTTTGACATGGGCACGGGCTCCTACCAGCGCGACATCGCGCGGGCACGCACATTCGGATTCACGCGCGATGTCGAGACCATGCGCGTCAATGGCCTGGCCCTGGGTGGCGGGCTGGACAATGCCATCGTGATGGACGACTACAAGATCCTCAACGCCGAGGGCCTGCGCTATGACGACGAGTTCGCCAAGCACAAGATCCTGGACGCGATTGGCGACATGTACATGCTGGGCAAGCCCCTGCTGGCCAGCTACAGCGCCTACCGCTCCGGCCATGAACTCAACAACAAACTGGCGCGCGCCTTGATGGCCCAGACCGATTGCTGGGAATATGTCAGCTTCGAGGACGAGCAGAGCGCCCCGGCAGGCTTTGCGCAATTGGCCCCCGCCTGGTAGCGCGTGCCAATGGCGCGCACGCACATGGATCCGGGCGTTCCGCCATGCTGATTTTTCGCTGGATGATCCCGGTGCTGCTGCTCGCATCGGGCGTGCTGTTTGCCTTCTTCATGGTCACCGGCAACCCCCGCTACAAGCGCTATGGCCTGCACCTGCTGCTGGCCACGCTGGTGGCGGCATTCGGATTCTTTGCGGCGCTGATCGCGATCAACCTGCTGGAGTAGGCATGGACTGCTGGCGGGCCGATCACCCGCCTATCGCAAGGCCACGCGGCCGCACATCCGTCGATATTTGGCATCGGCCCCACAATCGGGGCTGGTGTGCGCTCGCGCACTGCCGCGACAACCGCGCGCCGTCCGGCGTCATTCTTGCAAGGATAGAACCCGCGCCATGGTCAGACTCCAATTTTCGATAGCGCTGCATTACGAGATCACGCCACCGGGCAGTGACTTCATTTTCAGTATTCATGCGGCGCAGACTGAGCAGCAGGTGGTGGTGCAGGAGTCCTTGCTGCTCAGCCATCCGCTGGTCTACAACCTGTACACCGACCCGGTCACACACACCCGCTACCTGCGCCTGAAGTCCGGGCCGGGTGCCTTGTCGGTACGTTACGAGGCGACGGTGGACCTGGATCACCATCTGGCCGATCCTGCCAACATCGGCGAAGTGGCGGTGGCCGATCTTCCGGGTGAGGTGCTGCCCTATCTGTATCCGAGCCGATATTGCCAGTCCGATCGCCTGCTGCGTTTTGCGGTGCACGAGTTCGGCCACTTGTGGCAAGGTTACAGCCGCGTGCAGGCGATTCGCGACTGGGTTGTCGAACGTGTCGTCTTTCGCTCCAATTCCTCCGATGGCAACACCTCGGCGGTCGATACGCTGGTCGAAAAGGCGGGCGTCTGCCGCGATTTTGCGCATCTGATGATCGCCCTGTGCCGCGCCGTCAATATTCCGGCCCGCTTTGCGAGCGGGATCGACTACGGCGCCGATCCAGCCCTCGGACCACCGGATTTTCACGCCTATGTCGAGGTCTTTCTGGGCGACCGCTGGTACATGTTCGACGCCTCGGGCGTGGCGATTCCGATGGGCTTTGTGCGTCTGGGCACCGGACGCGATGCCTCAGACTCGGCATTTGCCACGATGTTCGGCGGCGTTGCAGGCAGTGCGCCGGAAATTCAGATTCAGGCCGTCCCCGGTGCCAACCAGGTGCTGGTCGTGCCCCAACACGTGCCTTTCGCCATATCGACCGATCGGCAATTGGTGCGCAATTGACGCTGCGCCTTGAATGGCCCAGGCACAGCGACAACGCGAATCCTGCCGCAGCAGGATTCGCAGAAGGAAGCTTACGACGCCGGTTTGCGGCGCTGGCTGTCGGCAGCCGCTGCGAGTGCAACCAGACGCGACGACTTGCCCGCGTGCGCATGCGTGATCGCCATGCCCAGTGCATCGGCCGCGTCGGCACCGGGTAATCCTGGCAGGTCCAGCAGGCGGCGCACCATTTCCTGCACCTGGTTCTTCTGTGCCTTGCCATATCCGACAACCGACTGCTTCATCTGCAGCGCGGTGTATTCGGCCACCGGCAGGTCGCTGAACACCAGTGCCGTGATGCAGGCGCCGCGCGCCTGGCCCAACAGCAAGGTGGATTGGGGATTCACGTTGACGAACACGATCTCGACACAGGCGCAGTCGGCCTGGTAGCGCTCGGCCACTTCGCGCACGCCGTCGAACAGCAGTTTCAGGCGACTGGGCAAATCGGTCTGCACCAGCTTGACCGTGCTGATGGTGCCGCTGGCCACATAGCGCAATGCCGAGCCTTGCACATCGATGACGCCAAAGCCGGTGGTTCGAAGGCCGGGGTCGATGCCAAGAATTCGCATGGACCGTGCGCTAAAGGTCGAAGAACCAGCGCACCGAATGAAAAAACACCGGCGCGGAGAAGCACAGTGCATCGACCCGGTTGAGCAGGCCGCCGGCGCCGGTCACGCCCTCACCCTGGCTGCCCCAATTGGGGATGCCCCGGTCGCGCTTGTTGGCCTTCATCACCAGATGGCCCAACGAGCCAGCCACGCAGGCCACGAATGCCATGGCAAAGGCCTGTCCCGGTTTGAACGGCGTAATGCCGGCCAAAAGTCCTCCCAGCAAACTGGCCATGCCCACGCCAATTCCCCAGCTGATCCAATTGAAACTGTTGCTGATGGCGGGTGCTATTGGTGGCCGTTGCAGGCGCCGTGCAGCCACATGCTGCACCAGCATGCAGGTCTGCACCACCAGCACCAGGAAGAACACCAGGAACGCGCCCCGGTCGCGGTAGTTCGGAAAGTCCAGCAGCAACAGCGCCGGCACATGGCTCATACCGTAGATGCACACCATGATGCCCCACTGCAGCCGGGCATTGCGCTCCAGGAAGCGTTGGGGGTCGTTGGCCAATGCGCTGACCACCGGGATGGCCAGGAACACGTAGACCGGGATGAAGACAGTGAACAGGTCGAACTGCCGCATGCCGACCAGGGTGTATTGCAGCGGAAGGATCACAAAAAACGCCAGCACCAGACTGCGATGGTCGCCGCGACGGGTGGGCGAGAGGGTCATGAACTCGCGCAGCGCAAAGAAGGATACCAAGGCAAACAGCACGATCGCACCTGCGTCGCCCGACAACCAGCCGATCCAGAACACGATCACCATGAACCAGCTGCTGCGCAGCAGGGTGTTGGCATGCACCAGGTTCTGCCGGTGTTCCTCGTCCCGCGCGCCATCGGCATGCTCGCGCAAGGACAGCAGCAGCAGCACGATGCTGGCAATGAACAGGCAACCAAACACGAATATGAACATCGCGCCAACCTGCTCCGGCGCGCTCAGGCTTCTGAGGTAGCTGTTCATGGCGTAGGCAAATCAATATCAAACATCACGCAGCGCAATCACCGCATGGCGGGCGCGATCCAGAAAGGCACGGCGCTCTTCGCCGTCCTGCAACTTCACCGGCGCGCCAAAGGTGACCGAGCACAGTACGGGTACCGGCACCACTTCGCCCTTGGGCATCACGCGCTGCACATTGTTGATCCATGCGGGCACCAGCACCACTTGCGGAAAGCGCTGCGCCAGGTTGTACAGGCCGGCCTTGAAGGGCTGGGGCTCCTCGGCATGGCCACGCGTGCCTTCGGGAAACAGAATGATCGAATCGCCGTTCTCCAGTGCCTCGATCAAGGGCTCCAGCGGGTCCTGGTCAGCGCTGCGTTCACGCACGACATAGATGGCGTTGAAGACCTGGGTCGTGATCCACTGCCGAAACGGCGTGCTGGTCCAGTAGTCGCGCGCGGCGATCGGTCGCGTCAGTGTGCGCAGCACCTGGGGCAAGGCGGCCCAGATCAGCACCAGGTCGGCATGGCTTTGGTGGTTGGCAAAATAGATGCGTTGCTCTGCCTTGGGCGGACAGCCGTACCAGCGGGCCTGCGAACCGGTCAGCAAACGGACCAGGCCCAGCAGGAACAGACCCATCAACTTGGCGCGCATGCTTCGGATGATACAAAAGCCAAGGTACGGCGCATCAGGGCAGACGGGCGTGCGGCATGCGGGCCGCGATCGTCGCGGCCCGCCCCGACAAGTAGGCCGACGCAGGCAGCTTCTCGAAGTATTTCGGGCGCGGCAACATCACCGCCAGGCGCGCCGCCTCATACGCGCTGAGCTGCGATGCCGGCTTGCGGAAATAGTGCTCGGCCGCCGCCTGCGCACCAAAGACGCCAGCGCCCCACTCCACGTTGTTCAGGTAAATCTCCAGGATGCGCCGCTTGTCCAGCATGGTCTCCAGCAGCAGGGTCAGCAGCAGTTCCTGCCCCTTGCGAAGCAAGGTGCGCTCGCCCGAGAGAAACAGGTTCTTGGCCAGCTGCTGGGTAATGGTGGAGCCGCCCACGACCTTGGGCGCGCGCACATTGCGCCCACGCGCCGCGGCCGCGCGCTGTTCAGCCTGCTCCTCGGCGCGGCTGTTCCTGGCCCAGGCCTTTTCGATCGCGTCCCAATCGACTCCGTCATGGTCGATGTAGGCGTCGTCTTCCGATGCAATGATCGCCCTCTTAAGATGGTCCGATATCTGTGCATAAGGTACCCATTGCTGGCGCCAGCGCATACCACCGGTCTCCTGCACGATGCGCCAGGCCTCGGAACGCTGAAACGCGCTTGATTGCGGATCGATGACGAGCATCATCGCGATACGGACGACAAAGAACAACTGCAACGCAAGCAGCGCCAGGCCCAGCAGCAGCACCAGCCGCAACAGTGGCTTCATGCGCAAGGGCCCGGGCGGCGCGGGGCGGTGTGAACCCGCGGCGCGATACGGCGGTGTGCGCTAATTGCCACTGACCTTGGCCTCGAGCAACTCGTCACGGGTGAACTTGAAACGCGATACCAGCACCAACTGATCGAAGCTGCGCCGCATTTCCTCGCTGAAGTTGCCAAACGGCCCGGCCGAACGCGCGATCATTTCGGCGCGGCGGTCGAGCAGCTTGATGCCCGAGCTGTCCACGACCTCCGTCGCCAGCACCTTGCCGTCATGGTTGACGGTGATCAGCATGGTCAATTCGCCATACAGCTTCTTGCCAGCGGCGGTCGGGAAATTGGTGGTGCCCATGTCCTCGATCAGGCGGCGCATGGCGTCGTAGTAGACCGCATAGGGCACCTCGCGCGTGGCCGGACTGACATAGCGCTTCTTGGGCCGCGCGTTTTCTTCCTTGATGCGACGCTCGATCTCGGCCAGCAGCTTGATCAGGCGCCGGCGCTTCTCCTCGCGCGTGATCTGCTCGGGCGTCGCGCCGGGGTTGATCGGTTCGGGCGATCGCAATGCCGCCAGTTGGGTGCGCACCTGGGCCAGCATCATCTGCTGCTGTTCGAGCAAGGTCTGGGTGCTGCTGGCGGACTGCTCTTCCAGCGTATCGCCCATCGCCGTAAGCGCAGATGCGGGCAAAGGCGTAGTCGCGCGTCCCTTGTCCAATTCGCCGCCGCCGGCCATGTTGGCCTGGGCCAGGGCCCGCGCCTTGTCCGGCTTGTCATTGGTGCGGGCATTGACCAGGATGACCTCGAGTGGCGTGTCCTCGAATACGCGGTTGAATCGCTCGGGGTCCACGAACCGCACCGTCAGCAAGGCAGCATGCACGGCCAGCGATGCGCCCAGCGCCAATTGCAAGGTGGTGAAGGTTCTCAGTTTCACGAGCCTGGATTATCTGCGCCCGACACACTTGCATCTGCGGTTTCGGCAAGGTCCACCGCTATCGCCAATGGGCCGGCCACTGCGTCGTCCTCCGACTCGTCGTCCGGCGCGGCGCCCTCACCCGCTGCGCTACCCTCGGCCGTTGCTGCATCCAGGCGCTCGACCACGGTGCCGTGTACATCGAGCGTGATGGTGTCCACCTCGCCCAGCCGCACGCGCACCCTGGCACCGCGCGGCAGATCCTGCGCTCCCATGACCGGCAAAACTAGGGGCAGCGTGTCAGCGCGCACCATGTTCTCCTTGAACACCGTCGCCGTCACTTCCGTGATGCTGTTTTGCGCCAGATAGCGCAGCGTCCAGAAGCGCTCCATCGCACCCTGGAATCCGGCGTAGGCGCCATAGGCCGCATCGAAGCCCGAGATGATGGCAAACAGTTCGGCGTCCCTGGGCTTGAACGGTGCCACCAGGGCCGCTGTCTTGCCGTGGCGGGCGCAGGCAATGATCTGCCACTGGTTCACCAGATCGGTGTAGCGGCGCAGCGGTGAGGTGCTCCAGGCGTAGCTCTTGACGCCGATGCCCGCGTGGGGCAATGCCTTGGTGCCCATGCGCACCTTGACGCCGGGCGCCAGGCTGGCCTGGCTGCGGTAGATGCCCGGCACGCCGAGCTCGGCCATCCAGCTGCCCCAATGGCTGTTGGCCAGAATCATCGCCTCGGCCACGATCAGGTCCAGCGGCGCGCCGCGCTGGCGCAGTGAGATCTGCACTTGCTCGCTGCCATCGGGCAGCGCAGCGCCATTGCCAACCAGGCGGAAGTTGTAGTCGGGCCGATTGAAGGTTTCCGGCTTGCCGCGCACCACTTCGCGCTGCGCTTTCAGATGGGTCGCCAGCCGATGCAGCAGGGACAAATGCGCGCGCAACCCGGGCACTTGCGGCAAGGCAGCCGCTGCATCCTGCGCAGGCTCGAAGTCTGCCTGCTGCAGCCATTGCTGCGTCACCAGCGCGTCGAGCTGGTCATGGCGCAGATTGGCCACTATCGGAACCTGCTCGAGCCGGGTCTCGCTGTGTTCGATCGCCAGCGTGGCCTCGTTGAAGCGAACATACAGCGACACCGCCGGGCAGGCGCGGCCCTCTTGCAGCGTGTATTGCTGGACTACCGCGTCGGGCAGCATCGTGATCTTGAAGCCGGGCATGTAGACCGTGGACAGGCGCGCACGCCCCAACTGGTCTATCGGGTCGCCCGGTTGCAGGGCCAGGCCCGGTGCGGCAATGTGAATGCCCACCGTGACCTGCCCGCTGCCAAGGCCCTGCACGCTGAGCGCATCGTCGATCTCGGTCGTGGCCGAGTCGTCGATCGAGAACGCCGACACATCTGCCAGAGGCAACACGTCCTGGATCGGCGGCGCATCCATCGGCGCAAAGTCGATGCCCTTGGGAAAATTCTCGAACAGGAAGCGACGCCAGTGGAACTGGTAGGGCGAGTCGATGGCGCCGGCCTTTTGCAACAGGTCCAGCGGCGCCAGGTGCGTCGCACGCGAGGCCTCGACCACGGCCTTGTACTCCGGCGCGTTCTTGTCCGGCTTGAACAGTATCTTGTAGAGCTGCTCGCGCACCGCGTCCGGGCAGCGCCCTGCCGAAAGGTCGGCAATCCAGCCGTCGATCTGCAGTTGCAGCTGCTTCTTTTTTTCGATCGCGGCCAGGGCCAGGGCAATTACGTCGGCGCCAGCCTTGCGAAAGCGCCCCTTGCCGGCGCGTCGAAAATAATGCGGCGCCTCGAACAGGCAGACCAGCGCACCCACCTGCTGCTCCAGCGTGGCCTTGTCGCTGAAGTACTCGCGCGCCAGATCGGCAAAGCCGAACTCTTCCTCGGGCGCGAACTCCCACGCCATCTCCAGTTCGATGCCCTCGCTGACAACGCGGGCGTCGGCCAACAGATCGGCCGGCGCAGGTTTCTCAAAAGTGAGCAGGATGTTGGCCGCCTTCACCTTGACCCGCTTGCCGCTGTCCAGTTCAACCTGGGCCGAGGTATCGGTTTGCGACAAAACGCGTGCGGCCAGGAATTTACCGGCTTCTTCAAACAACAGGAACATGGCCAGATTGTCCATGCAATTTCCAGCGGGCTGCCTGGACACCATGGGCGGGCGCAACGGTGTCGCCGCCAAGGCGCAAACAGCGCTGTTCCATCCTCAGGCCAGTGCGAGAAACTCCAGCAAAGCCCCGGCATGCACGTCAAAGTCACTCAAAGCGTGGTCACTTCCCTCCAGCAACAGGCCATGCTGCGCTGGATAGCGCGCACGCATCTCGCGCCAGTCCAGCACGGCATCGCCCTTGGCAATCAACGTGAAATAGCGCTGCGGCGCGCTGAAGTGGCCATGCTGCATGCGTTGCAGCGCATCCACGTATGACTGCTCGAACACAAATTGCTGCTGCGCATCGTGCCAGGATGTCTGCACGCCGACATACGGCGCCAGATCGCGCGCCGGAAAGACCGCCGGGTTCAGCAATGCTGCCTTGCAGCCCGTCTGCTCAGCCAACAGCGCCGCGTAGAAACCGCCCAGCGAGGATCCGATCACCGCCATCCCACGGCGCGGCCAGTCTGCCGTTCCCTGTTCAAGCATCTGCATCGCCGCACCGGGCGAGGCCGGCAACTGCGGGCACCACCAAGTGACAGCCGGATGTTCGCGCGCGACGCGCTCGGCCATCGCGCGCGCCTTGGTCGATTGCGGCGACGAGCGAAAGCCGTGCAGGTAGAGCAGATGGGTGGTAGCGGCGGCCGGCGGCATGCGCGCCATCATAGCCAGCGCTGCGCGCAGCAGACATGAAATGGCCCCGCACGCGCAAACCGGCGTGCAGGGCCATTGGGCTCGCCAACAGCTGTTGCCGTCAGCGACGGAAGCCGATGATGCTGTCCGTCGTCGGAGTCGACGTCGGGTCGACGAAGGTCCCGGTCAGGCTACCGGCAAGCATGTCTATCGTGCCGCTGGCACTGGCAACTCCATAGGCAATCGTGAATGCTCCTGTCGCCGCATTGGTGATCGTGACGGTGCAGTTGACTGGGGCTACGCCCGGTTCTACGCAACTTGCAGAGCCATCGTTCCTGAACGTCGTGACAAAGGCCGGCAAGGCGGGCGCATTGGTACCGGCAACACGCAGGTCGTAGACACCCTGGTAGGAGCCCGCGGACAGCGTATGTGGAACCGACGGGTCAATGGCCGGTATGCCCAACTGCGCCAGCATTGCCGCCGATGCCACGCTGTTCGGACGTGCCCGCTCATTGGTGCCCAATTTGCTCTTGAAGCCAAAGTAGATCGCGCCGCCGCGCTCGACGAACACACGATCGGAGGTCAGCGCGGCGGCTTGCGATGGCAGGTTGTTGAACGTCATCACCCGGGCATCGCCCAATGTGGCGATGGCGTAGCTGCCAGTGCCGATGGCCGTGCAATTGCGGGTCGAGCCGTTGTTGAAGCGCTCCTTGCAGGCATAGTAGGTGACCGGGTTGGTGCCGCTGCCCTTGAACGCGACGCGGATGCGGGTGTTGCCGGTGTAGAAGCCCGGCGCGGTTCCGAAACCGACCGGGGCCGTACCGATGGTTCCCAGGCTCACGGTCTGTGGACCCCACGACTCGTTGACCGAGTCCGGATTGGTATAGACCATACTCTGGTACGTGAAGGTGGCTCCGGGCGCAAAGATGCAGGGGTTGCCGGTGAAGCTGGCGATCATCTGCTCGAGTGTGGTCGCGTGGGTGCCATTGCCTTCATCGGTGTTGCAACCCTGCCCCTGCGGCTGCAACCGTCCGTCCCCGCCGGCAGTGAGAGCCGGCGAGAACTTGGCTACGGTATTGCTGATCCCGGGCGGACCGTCCTTGCCGGCCGGGTAATACGTGATGTTCGTCGACAGCACGATACCGGTCTGGTAGCGCATGGTCGAGCCGGCCGGGAACACGGCGCTGCCCAAGGCGGTCGTCGGGTCGGTGATCGTCAGATTGGTATACCCAGCCGCACGGATGGTGTTGTACACGCTGGCCATGCTCTGGCCGGCAATGTCGATGACGCCACGCTGCGAAGTGCCGGTTTCCCGGTTATCGCAATAGACGTAATCGCTGTTGCCCTGGGCGTCGCGCACGCGCGACTTGCTCTCGAAGTTGAGCCCGCAACTGACCCATGCGCTGCCATTCCAACTGAGGTCGGCCTGCCGCGATGGGGTGCCGCTACTGCCGCCGGCCCAGCGCGATTCAAACCCCGCCACTTTCTGGTAACGGCGAATCTGGTAGCGCACATAGTTGTTGGAGTCCGGCGTGTCCTGGGCCAGGGACGAGGTGAATGCCCGCGCGAAGTAGTTCGACGCGTCGGTGAACGTCAGGTCAGCCAGGCCGATGCCGGCCGTGGGCACGTAGGCAGCCACCGGCGCCGGATTGCTGATCTGGTTGTTCACCGCCACCTGGGTCGTCAGGCCGGCGCTGCTCAATCCCGATTCGGAGACCAGCGTGGTTGCGGCCGCCTGCAATGCGCTTTCCCGGGCTTGTGGGGTCGCAGCCGTGGCCACGGCCGGGCTGGCCAGGGCCGCCAGCATGGTCGGCATGCGCTCGAGCAATTTCTTGCGGATCGCCAGGTCGACATCGGCTCGAGTGATCGTGCTGCTGTCGACGGCTGTGGTGCCGACCGCGGACGACACGGCGGCGTACTGCTGCTGCGTGGTGACCACCAGCATGCGCCCCAGCGTGGCCGGGTTGACCGTGCCGTCGGTCGGCGCAGCGCTGGCGGTGTAGTCGCTGAACACCGAGACGCTGAGCCCGGTGGCGTTCCTGACGACGGCAGCGGCTTCGTCCGAACTCGCGCCGGTACTGGTCATCACATGGTGCACCAGTGTGGTGATCGGGCTCACCACACTGGTCTTGTCAGCCGGTGCGCTCAGGCTGTAAGCCGATGTCACAGGGCCGGTGTCGGCGTCTTTTGCGTCGACTCCCACGATAGCCAGCAAGGCGAATTTGCCCAGGTCGGCGCGATCCACGTCTAACGTCACTTTGCCCGCGACATTGGTTCGGCCTTGCGGCTCACCGGCATCGCATGCGCCGTTGGCATTCTTGTCCAGGCATACCAGCGCGTTTTCCAAGGCACCGTCGATCACGGTCGTGCTCAGCGGCACGGTGGCTGACTGAGTGCCGCCACCGCCGCATCCACCGACGAGGGCGGCAAGCGCGATTGCCGCCAGCGCAGGTCTGGCCTGGCGAACCCCTATTTTGTTACTCATTGTTTACTCCCGGTTGTTGATCCTGGTGGGTGCACATGGCCGTTCCCGGCACTTGGGCACCGCCATTACAGGCTCGATTGCGCCCCCAGTCTTCACATGAATTGGTGAACCGGCCACGCGTCAGCCAGGTTGTCACAGCATGTGCAATCTGACCAATCCAGCACCTGCCAGAACTTGGTTTTAGTGTTACATTTACTATCAAAATAATGTGGCACATGCCGCATCAAAGACGGGTCGACGCTATGGATTCAAGTGGATCACGGCGGGTCTGGGCGCTTGGTATCGCGCTGGTATTGGCGATTGCGTCGTTGGCACTTTCCCTTTCCGTTGCGGCGACCACTTTGCGCCAGTCGGTGCCCTTGCAGGCGCTCACGCCCTTGCGCGTCATCGCCATCGACGGCCAGGGCGAACGGGAAATGGCACTGAAATCTCTACCCTATTCCTGGGACAAGCTGCATCGCAGCGCCGGCACGGTGCGTTTCGAATTCGAACTGGATGCCGCTCAGTTGCAGCAGCGCAGTGCGCTGATGGCGCAGCGGATCGGTGCCACCTATCGGGTATGGCTGGACGACGAACTGATCGACGACCACGACACCGGAATGCGCGCCTACGCCAACTTCGCCAATGTGCCGCGCATGATCGAAATCCCCTCGTCCAGGCGCCTGGGCACGGCGACCCGCTTGCTGGTGATCGAGATCCATGCGCCAGTGTGGAGCAACAGCGGGCTGGCTGGCCTGTACTTCGGCAGCTATGCGGCAGTACAGCAGGCAGTGACCCAACAGTACGAGCGCGAACGCTATCCTGCCATCGCGGCAGCAGTGCTCAGCGGCCTGCTGGGACTGCTGGGTTGGATGTTGTGGTGGCTTCAGCGCGACCTGCTGTACCTGGCCTATGCGGTGTCGGAATCGGTCTGGAGCTTGCGTACGATTGCCGTGCACATCGTCGACGAGTTCACGCTGCCCTGGCCCTGGTGGTCCATCGGCATCGTCGGCGGATGGGCGCTCGCCATCTGCAGCATGTTGGTCTTCGTACTGGTGCTGATCAAGCGCTTTCACTGGCCGTGGAAACATCTGATCGCGCTGCACGCCGCCTTTTGCAGCGTGGTGTTGTTGCTGCTGCTGCTTGCGCCGCAGTTCACCTATTGGGTTCGCACGCCATTTCGCGTGTCCACCTTTGTCGTAGCTGCGATGGTGGGCCTGGTCCTGTTCTGGCACACCTGGCGTACCCGTGAACGCGAAGCTTTGGCGATGTCGGCCTGTGCTGGCATGATATTGCTGGTCGCCACGCGCGACCTGCTGATGGTGACTCTGGCCGAGGCTGAAATACCTGCCAGTGCCTTGCTGGTATATGCCTGGCCCATATTCGGGATCACCATTGCCTGGTTGCTGGCACGGCGCATGCATCAGTCTTCGCTGGCGCAGCGCGAATACGCGCTGGAGTTGCGCCGCAACCTGGTGCAGCAGGCACATGAACTGGAGGCCAGCTTTGCCCTCCAAAGCGCCGATGCACAACGGCGCGTCGTGGGCGAAGAACGCCAGCGCGTACTGCAGGACATGCACGACGGCGTCGGCCATGAGTTGCTGGGTGCACTGCAGTTTGCACAGGACGGCGAGCACGACGCAAGCCAGGTGGCACAGCAAATACAACGCGCGCTGGACCACCTCAAGCTCAGCGTCGACGTGCTGCAGGATGGCGCGCAGAACATCAGCACCATGCTGGGCTCTCTGCGCTACCGGCTGGCGCCGCGGCTGCAGGCGGCCGGGATCGACCTGGCCTGGTCGGTCGACGCACTGGAGCATCCGCCGAACTGGACGACCCGCCACACACGCGAATTGCAGATGCTGTTGTACGAAGCCTTCAGCAATCTGGTGCAGCATTCGGGCGCCAACGCTGCACGGTTTCTGGCGCAGATGGACGGGCCTCAGATACGGATAGAACTGATCGACAACGGCCGCGGACTGCAGATGGGCGGATCGACCGAAGCGCGCGTCGGACACGGCCTGAATTCGATGCGCGCACGCGCTGATCGGCTGCAAGCGCAGCTGTCACTCGAGCGGGACACGATGCTGGCGTTGGGCGGGCTGCGCGTGGCGCTGAGCATTCCGGCGCCCGTGCATGCGCAAGCGCTGGCGCCACTGACGCAGCCGATCACCGTGGCGGGTTGAGAATTCCGCTCTGCAGGCCCTCGAACACTGCCTCGCCGCGCGAGCACACATTGAGCTTGCGATACAGACTTTTGACCTGACTGGCGATGGTGTTTTCCTTCACGCCGCGCAAAGAGGCGATCTCCCGGTAGGAAAAGCCGCGCGCCAGAAAGTCGAGCACATCGACTTCGATCGCTGTCAGTGCCATCCCGTTGGCAACGTCCTCCCGGGCCGGCGCAGGCCGGGCCACGGGCAAGGCGCGCATGCGCGACAGCAATCGGCGTGCGATGCCCGGTGAGATCGGCGCCGCACCGGCGATCAGATCGAGCACAGTGCTTGTCAGGTCTTGCGGCTGCATGTCCTTCTGGATGTATCCCAGCGCGCCGGCCGCGATGCTGGCCAAGACATGCTCTTCGTCGCCGAACATCGACAGCACCATCGCTTCGCAGCCCTCGAAGCGGCGCGCGAAATCCTCGATGACCGCGATGCCACTGCCGTCGGGCAATCCCAGGTCGGTCAGCAATACACGCGGCGCGCGCTCGGTGCTGCGGGCCCAATCCAGCGCCTGCGCCAGGCTGGCCGCCGAACCCAGCAACTCGAGCTGCGCGCAGGCCCGCACATGCTCCAGCACCTTCAGGCGCATGCGCTCGTCATCTTCGACAACAAACACGCCATATGGGGCTTGATGCGAAGCGGCGATCGGCATGCAGGCGAGCTTATGCGAAACATACCTGCAGTGGTAGTGCGCAGGCAATGCAAGGGGTCACCCAAACAGGTGATTACGAATTTGCGCGCTGATGGCGCCTTCATCGACGCTTGCGCCTGTTGGTGCTAAGAAGTGTCGCTGCATCGTCTTGCGCGGCGACCTGGGGCATTTTCGGCATGTCGGTCGGATTCGGGCCGACCAGTCTCCAGCCAACAAGGACTGGTGGCGCTCCTGTAAAACTGACATTTGGTCTGTACTGAACACGCCGCTCGACCCTCCCTGCATGGTTGCGATTGCCCCTGGCCGCTCCCATACCCATTTCGAGTGATTGCCATGCACTACCAGCTGGCACTGGCGCTGCGTCGATAATTCGCGCCATGTCTGTCGTGTTTGAAAAACCCTCGCTGCTGGCAAAGGTGCTGCCGCTTTTTCGAGGCTTTGACGGCCCCCTGCTGTTTGCGGTATTTGCGCTTGCCGGGGCAGGTCTGCTATCCATGTATTCGTCCGGTTTCGACCATGGAACCCGCTTTGAAGACCATGGCCGCAATATGCTGATTGCCGCCGGCATCATGTTTGTGGTGGCGCAGGTACCGCCACAACGCCTGATGATACTGGCCGTGCCGCTGTACACACTGGGGGTCGCCTTGTTGATCGCGGTTGCTCTGTTCGGCATCACGCGCAAGGGCGCGACCCGGTGGCTCAACGTCGGCGTCACGATACAGCCAAGCGAGATTCTCAAGATTGCCATGCCGCTGATGCTGGCATGGTGGTTCCAGAAGCGCGCGGGCCAATTGCGCCCGCTCGACTTTGCAGTTGGCGCGATCTTGCTGGCCATACCGGTGGGGCTGATCATGAAGCAACCCGACCTGGGCACCTCGCTGCTGGTGCTGGCCGCCGGCTTGTCGGTGATATTTTTTGCCGGGCTGAGTTGGCGCCTTGTGCTGCCGCCAGTGCTGATCGCTGTAGTAGCGATTGGCCTGCTGGTGCTGTACCAGTCTGACCTGTGCGCGCAGGGCGTGCGATGGTCGGTGCTGCGCGAATACCAGCAGCAGCGCATCTGTACCCTGATGGACCCGGCCAAGGACCCGCTGGGCAAGGGTTTTCACATCATCCAGGGCATGATCGCGATCGGCTCGGGCGGCATCTGGGGCAAGGGCTTCATGCAGGGCACCCAGACCCACCTCGAATTCATCCCCGAACGCACGACCGACTTCATCTTCGCTGCGTTCTCGGAGGAGTTCGGCCTGGTCGGCAACCTGTTGCTGATTGCAGCCTTCATTTTCCTGGTGCTGCGGGCGCTGAGCATCGCGCTCGATGCCCCGACGCTGTTCTCGCGCCTGCTGGCCGGCGCCCTGGCCATGATGTTCTTCTCCTATGCCTTCGTGAACATGGGCATGGTCAGCGGCATATTGCCGGTGGTGGGCGTGCCGCTGCCCTTTATCAGCTACGGCGGCACCGCGATGGTGACGATCGGCCTGGCGCTGGGCATGCTGATGTCGATCGCCAAGGCCAAGCGGCTGGTGCAGACGTGAGTGATACCTACCCGGTGGCCATCGTCGGCGTGGGCAACATGGGCGCCGCCATGGCGTCCAATCTGCTCTCGCGTGGGTGGCAGGTGCATGTATGCGACTGCATACCCGAGCGCAGCGCGGCACTGGTAAGCCTGGGCGCCCACGTCCACGGCGCGGCTGCCGACGCGGCCCGCTCCGCGCGATTGACCATCATCTGCGTGGTCGATGCCCAGCAAACCCGAGACGTGCTGTTCGGCGCCGGTGGCGTGGCCGATGCGATGCATCTGGGCCATAGCGTGATGCTGTGTCCCACCATGTCGCCTGACGAGGTTGAAGCGCTGGCGCTGGACTTGCGCCCGTTCGGTCTGCATTGCATTGACGCGCCGATGTCGGGCGGGCCGGCGCGCGCCCGAGACGGCAGCATGAGCCTGATAGTGGCCTGCGCCTCTATGGTGTACGAACGCCACCGCGACCTGGTTGAAGCCTTGTCCAGCAATGTGTTTCGTGTCGGCGAGCGGCTCGGGGACGGCGCGCGCACCAAGCTGGTGAATAACCTGGCAGCCGGCATCAACCTGGTCGGCGCGGCCGAAGTGCTGGCCCTGGCCGAGCGTATGGGCCTGGACGCAGGCGCCACGCTGGATGTCATCGAGCGCTCCAGCGGCCAGAGTTGGATCGGCTCGGACCGCATGCGCCGTGCATTGGCCGACGACTTCGCGCCCCGTGCACACATGACGCTGCTGCAAAAGGACACCCGGCTGGCAATGCTGGCGGCGCAGCGGGTCGGGTTCGAGGGACCACTGGGCGCCGCAACCCGGGACGCGTTTGCACAGGCCAGCGCCGCGGGCTTTGATCAGATGGATGACGCGGCGCTGCTGCAATGGCTCAGGAGTGAAACGCCGCGCACCGGATAGACGTTCAAGCCGGCCGTACATCGACGTAGTCGTCGGAACGGCTCGCCCGCATGGCCGTGGTTCGTGGCGGGGCATTGGGCGGCGCCTAAAATGGCGCATGATCTCTCGCGAACCCACCATTGAACGCCTGGCCATTGCCAAGTCCCTGCTGCTCACGCCGTTTGGCCTGGACGAAACCCATCTGAGCAAGGCGCTGGCCGAAATTCGGGCGCACCGGGTCGATGATGCCGACCTGTATTTCCAGTACACCCGCAGCGAAGGCTGGGGCCTGGAGGAAGGCATCGTCAAATCGGGTTCCTTCAGCATTGACCAGGGTGTTGGCGTGCGCGCGGTCAGTGGCGAGAAAACCGCCTTTGCCTACTCCGACGACATATCCCTGCCCTCGCTGCTCGATGCCGCGCGCACCGTGCGCTCGATCTCCTCGGCTGCACGCGGCGGCCGCGTCAAGGTGGCGCCACGCTCGATCGCCGCAACCCGCTCGCTGTACCCGGATCTGGACCCGATCGCCACCATGGACAGTGCCGCCAAGGTCGCGTTGCTGGGCAAGGTCGAGCAACGTGCCCGCGCCAAGGACCCGCGCGTGGCACAGGTGATGGCCAGCCTGGCGGGCGAATATGACGTGGTGCTGGTGGCGCGCGCAGACGGCACCCTGGCAGCTGACGTGCGGCCACTGGTGCGCCTGAGTGTGACCGTGATTGCCGAACAAAAGGGCCGCCGCGAAATGGGCAATGCCGGCGGCGGCGGGCGCTTCTCGCTGGCCTATTTCGACGACGCGATGATCGAAAAGTATGTCGATGAAGCCGTCAGCGCGGCCTTGACCAACCTGAATTCACGCCCCGCGCCGGCCGGCGAGATGACCGTGGTACTTGGCCCAGGCTGGCCCGGCATCCTGTTGCACGAGGCCATCGGCCACGGGCTCGAGGGCGACTTCAACCGCAGGGGCTCGAGCGCTTTCAGTGGCCGCATCGGCCAGCGCGTGGCGGCCAAGGGCGTCACCGTGCTGGACGACGGCACGATTGCAGACCGGCGCGGCTCGCTCAATGTCGACGACGAAGGCAATGCCAGCCAGCGCAACGTGCTGATCGAGGACGGCGTGCTCAAGGCCTATATCCAGGATTCGATGAACGCGCGCCTGATGGGCGTGCCCGCCACCGGCAACGGCCGGCGCGAGAGCTATGCCCATGTGCCGATGCCGCGCATGACCAACACCTACATGCTGGCCGGTGACAAGTCGCCGCAGGAGATCGTTGCCAGCATCGAGCGCGGCCTGTATGCCACCAACTTCGGGGGCGGCCAGGTCGACATCACGTCGGGCAAGTTCGTGTTCTCGGCCAGCCAGGCCTTCTGGGTCGAAAAAGGCAAGATCAAGTACCCGGTCAAGGGCGCAACCATCGTCGGAAACGGCCCCGACGCGCTGACACGGGTTAGCATGATTGGCGACGACATGCAGCTCGACAGCGGCGTGGGCACTTGTGGCAAGGAAGGCCAGAGCGTGCCGGTCGGCGTCGGCCAGCCGACCTTGCGCATCGACGGATTGACTGTTGGCGGCACCGCCTGAGGCCGCGATCGGCCCGAGCCAATCATGCTAAAGTCCGGCCCATGTTGACCGCGCGATTTTTCTTTGGCTTCTTCTGGCTCTCGAGTGCCCCCGGCGCAAGAGTGAAGTAGTCATGTCGCATAGCTGATAGCACCTACTCCTCGAAACCGCCGGCAAACCCGGCGGTTTTTTTGTTTCCGACCTCCGCTTTTTCTCCAACAGGAACCCGCACCATGAACCAGCAGAACAGCCATTGGCAATCCGATGCATCCGAACCAGGTGGCTCACCCGATTTTCATCGCGCCAACTCCAGCAGCGACCGCACGAGCCAGACAGACGATCAACGCATCAAGGCCATCAACGTGTTGCCACCGCCCGAACATCTGATCCGCTTCTTTCCCATCGGCGGCACGCCGGTGGAGCAGCTGATCTCCACCACCCGGCGCAATATCCAGGAGATCATGGCTGGTCGCGACGACCGCCTGTTGGTGGTTATCGGCCCCTGCTCGATCCACGATCCGCATGCCGCGCAGGAGTACGCCAAGCGCCTGGTGCAGCAGCGCGCGAAATACCGCGACACGCTGGAGATCGTGATGCGGGTGTATTTCGAGAAGCCCAGGACCACAGTCGGATGGAAGGGCCTGATCAACGACCCCTACCTGGACGAGACGTTCCGGATCGATGAGGGGCTGCGCATTGCGCGCCAGCTGCTGATCGAGATCAACCGCCTGGGGCTGCCCGCCGGCAGCGAGTTCCTGGATGTGATCTCGCCCCAGTACCTGGGCGATTTGATCGCCTGGGGCGCCATCGGCGCGCGTACCACCGAAAGCCAGGTGCATCGCGAGCTGGCGTCGGGCCTGTCGGCTCCGATCGGCTTCAAGAACGGCACCGACGGAAACATCAAGATCGCGACCGACGCGATCCAGGCAGCAGCCGACGGGCACCACTTCCTGTCGGTGCACAAGAATGGCCAGGTCGCCATCGTGCAGACCAACGGCAACCAGAGCTGCCATGTGATATTGCGCGGCGGCAAGACGCCGAACTACGACGCGGACAGCGTCGCCAGCGCCTGCAAGGCCCTGGTCGCGGCCAAGCTGCCCGCCACCCTGATGGTGGACTGCAGCCATGCCAACAGCAGTAAGCAGCATGAAAAACAACTGGACGTGGCGCGCAGCGTGGCAGCCCAGGTGGCAGGCGGTTCAACCAGCGTGTTTGGCTTAATGGTCGAAAGCCATCTGGAAGCGGGCGCGCAGAAATTCACGCCAGGCAAGGATGATGTCGCCAAGCTCAGCTTCGGCAAGAGCATCACCGACGCCTGCCTTGGCTGGGATCACTCGACGGAACTGCTGGACGGCCTGTCCCAGGCCGTCCTGGCGCGACGCAAACGGGCCGCCTGAGGCCACTGCGGCGTGCGCCGGCGCGGCCTCAGGCCAGCGCCGCGCTCTCCGATTCGCGCACCGGTAGTTGCAATTGCAGGCGCTCCAGCAGCTTTTGGTGAATACCACCGAAGCTGCCATTGCTCATGCACAAGATCTGGTCGCCGGGCTGGACCACTGACAGCACTTGCGCCATCAGCGTTTCGATATCGGCCGCGACCATGGCCGACTCGCCGAGCGGCGCCAGTGCGTCGCGCGCATTCCAGCCCAAACCGCCCGCGTGGCAGAACGACAGGTCGGCCGATGCCAGTGCCCATGGCAGTTGCGCCTTCATGGCACCGAGCTTCATGGTGTTGGTGCGCGGTTCGAATACCGCCAGAATCCTTACTGCGGGCCCAACCTTGCGGCGCAGACCCTCCAGCGTGGTGTGCATTGCCGTCGGGTGATGGGCGAAATCGTCGTACAGCGCCACCGGCGCCTGGTGCGCTGCGGCACCAGCCAATTGCACGCTGCCGCGCAATTCCATGCGCCGGCGCACGTTCCGAAAATCCACCAACGCCTGGGCCGCAAATGCCGGCGCGACTCCCACGTGCTCGGCCGCGGCAATCGCGGCAAGCGCGTTGAGCTGGTTGTGCACGCCGTTCAATGACCAGGTGACCGAGGCGATCGGCTCGCCGCGGCTGAACACCTGAAAGTGCCCGGGCTCACCACGGGCCGTGTAATCGCTTACCGCAGCGCCAAAACTGCGCTGTTCGCTCCAGCAGCCTGCAGCCATGACCCGCGCCAGGCTTTCCTCCAGGCCATTGACGATGATGCGGCCACTGCCGTTGGCGCCCACTCCCGGCACGATGCGCACCAGGTGACGAAACTGGCGCTCGATCGCGGCAAGATCGTCGAAGATGTCGGCATGGTCGAACTCGAGATTGTTCAGGATGGCGGTGCGCGGCCGGTAATGGACGAACTTGCTGCGCTTGTCGAAAAATGCGGTGTCGTACTCGTCTGCCTCGATGACAAACAGCGGCTTGCGGTTTGCGCTGCCGCTCACTGCAGACGGCGGACCGCCCAGGCGCGCCGACACCGCAAAGTTCATCGCCACGCCGCCAATCAGGAAGCCCGGAGCCAGACCGGCGCGCTCCAGAATCCAGGCCAGCATCGCAGTGGTGGTGGTTTTGCCGTGGGTGCCGGCCACTGCCAGCACATGGCGACCCTGCAGCACATGCTCGGCCAGCCACTGTGGACCGCTGGTATAGGGTGCGCCGGCGTCCAGAATGGCTTCCATCAGCGGGTATTTTGGCGTTCCATCGGCCAACACGGCCCGGCTGACCACATTGCCGACCACGAACATGTCGGGCGCAAGTGCAAGTTGCTCGGCACCATAGCCTTCGACCAATTCAATGTCCAGATCACGCAGCTGATCGCTCATCGGCGGGTAGACAGCGCTGTCACACCCAGTGACGGTATGGCCCAGTTCGCGCGCCAGCGCCGCCAGGCCCCCCATGAAAGTGCCGCAAATGCCCAATATGTGAATGTGCATCACACAATTCTAGGACACGGTTGACGCGCGCATTTCCCGGCGCGGTGCAGGCGCTTTCGGCGCCATCGCGAATCGATGCACAATCGCCACATGGACTCAAGCGCCGATGGCTTCAAGGCCGAAATCGCTGCTGCTGCGGCCCGCTTGGTGGTGGAGGACGGGCTGGCTTACGGGCCCGCCAAACGCCAGGCTGCAAGGGTACTGGGCTTGCCCAGCCGCACCGCCCTTCCAGGCAACGACCAGGTCGAGGACGCAGTCTTTGAATACATCGCGCTGTTTTGCGCCGACACCCAGCCAGCAGAACTCGCAGCACTGCGCGCACTTGCGCTGCAATGGATGGAGCGCCTGGCCAGATTCAGACCGCACCTTGCGGCAGCAGTCTGGCGCGGGAGTGCGACGCGCCAGTCCGATATCGTGATCGAACTCTACTGTGACGATTCCAAGTCTGCCGAGATTGCGCTGATCGACCACAAGATCAATTACGAACCGCGCACTGTCAGCGGCATGCGGGGCGAATCCGTGGAAGCCCTGAGCATTCTGGACTTCTGCCCTGCCCTGAAAACCAGAATCGGCATCCACCTTCTGGTCTATGACCATGACGATCTGCGCGGCGCACTGCGCCATGACGCGAAAGGCCGTGCGCCCCGAGGCGATCTCAATGGCGTGCGCGAACTGATGCGCAGACAAGTGGCATGACAACTCCGGATCCTGCAGACCGGCCCGATCGCCTCGCGCAAGACCATGGGCAGCCGGGTCGCAGGCGCTTCATGTTTGCCGGCGTCGGCGCAATGGCGGCAATCGCAGGTGTCGGTCTGGCATGGTGGCAATACCAGCCAGGCGGTGCCGCCACGACAACTGCGGCACCGTTTTTTGACATGTCGTTTCCGACACCAAGCGGCGAAACGATGGCCATGCAGGCCTTCCTTGGCAAGCCGCTGCTGCTGAATTTCTGGGCTACCTGGTGTCCACCCTGCGTCGAGGAAATGCCGATGCTTGACGCCTTTTATGCAGAAAACCAGTCCAACGGATGGCAAGTGCTGGGAATTGCAGTGGATCAAGGTGCGGCTGTCAATCAGTTCCTGCGCAAGTCTCCGGTGCGCTATCCGGTCACGTTGGCCGGAATGGCGGGGGTTGAACTCAGCCGCTCGCTGGGCAACTCTAGCGGGGGCCTGCCGTTCACCGTTGTGTTCGATACTGGCGGGCGCGTTGCACACCGTAAAATAGGCCGCGTCAGCCCGCAGGACCTGCAGCAGTGGAGCACGTTGCGCTAGTGCGCGCATAGCACGCTGACGAAACGGCAGTCGCATGTGATCGGGCGCCTCCACTGTCGCTAACCGAACTCGAAATGGCTCATGATGGCAGCCATACACAATATTTAGACGAAGTTATGCCGGTTTAGCGTGTAAATGAGTTAAATTTGCCGCTCACAATTTCAAGTCGTTGGAGACACCATGGATCTGAGAAAACTCAAGACCTTGATCGACCTGGTTTCTGATTCGAATGTTTCAGAACTGGAAATCACCGAAGCCGAAGGCAAGGTGCGCATTGTCAAGGGCGGGTATGCCGGCGCACCGGCGCATTACCAGAGCGTTCCGGTTGCGCCCGTCCATGCCTCGCAATCGGCGCCGGTCGTCGTGGCGATTCCAGTAGCCGCCGAGGCAGCACCACCAGAAGAACCTGCCAACCATGTCGTGAAGTCGCCAATGGTGGGCACCTTCTACCGCAGCGCATCGCCAGGCGCCAAGGCTTTCGTGGAGCTTGGCAGCACGGTCAAGGAAGGCGAGACGATCTGCATCGTCGAGGCCATGAAAATTCTCAACGAGATTGAAGCCGACAAGTCCGGAACTGTGACCAATATCCTGTGCGTCAACGGACAGGCCGTCGAATACGGCCAGTCGCTGTTCGAGATCAGCTGACGACGGACAGCACGACACATGTTCAAGAAGATTCTGGTCGCCAATCGGGGCGAAATCGCGCTGCGCATACAACGCGCCTGCCGCGAACTCGGTGTGAAGGCTGTGATGGTGTACTCGGAGGCAGACCGGCAAGCCAAGTACGTCAAGCTGGCCGATGAGGCGGTCTGCATCGGCCCGGCCCCCTCGGCGCTGAGCTACCTCAACATGCCAGCCATCATTTCGGCCGCCGAAGTGACAGATGCCGAGGCTATTCACCCAGGTTACGGATTCCTGAGCGAGAACGCCGGCTTCGCGGAACGGGTCGAGAAAAGCGGGTTCCAGTTTATTGGGCCGACACCCGAGTCGATCCGGATCATGGGCGACAAGGTCTCGGCCAAACAGGCCATGATCAAGGCAGGCGTTCCATGTGTTCCGGGCTCTGAAGGCGAACTGCCGGACGACTCGGTGCAAGTCCGGCGCATCGCGAAAAGCGTTGGCTATCCGGTCATCATCAAGGCTGCCGGCGGTGGCGGTGGTCGCGGCATGCGGGTCGTACACACCGAGGCCGCGCTGGTCAACGCGGTGCAGATGACCAAGGCCGAGGCCGGCGCGGCATTTGGCAATCCAGCCGTATACATGGAAAAATTCCTGCAGAACCCGCGCCACATCGAGATCCAGATCCTGGCCGACAAGTTCAAGAACGCGGTCTACCTTGGCGAGCGCGACTGCTCCATGCAGCGCCGCCACCAGAAAATCATCGAAGAAGGCCCGGCACCGGGCATCCCGCGCAAGCTGATCGAGCGCATCGGCGAACGCTGCGTCGCGGCCTGCAAGAAGATCGGCTACCGGGGGGCCGGCACTTTCGAGTTCCTGTTCGAAAACGGCGAGTTCTACTTCATAGAAATGAACACCCGGGTGCAGGTGGAGCACCCTGTGACCGAATGGATCACCGGCGTGGATATCGTCAAGACCCAGATCATGGTCGCTGCCGGCGAAAAGCTGCCCTTCACGCAGCGCCAGGTCGAGATCCGGGGCCACGCCATCGAATGCCGCATCAACGCCGAGGACCCTTACAAATTCGTGCCCTCACCAGGTCGGATCACGATGTGGCATCCGCCCGGCGGGCCCGGCGTGCGGGTCGACTCGCACATATATACAAATTACTTTGTGCCACCCAATTACGATTCGATGATCGGCAAGATCATCGTGCACGGTGACACCCGCGAGCAGGCGTTGGCGCGCATGCGCACCGCCCTGGCTGAGACGGTGGTGGAAGGCATCAATACCAATATTCCGCTGCACCGCGAGTTGATGGTCGACGCCAAATTCTGCGGTGGTGGCACCAATATCCACTACTTGGAAGAGTGGCTGGCGCAACACAAGCGCTAACGTCCCGGCATGTTCGAGTTACACCTGTTTTGTCCGCAAGAGCGGGTGGAGGATGTCTCCGATGCGCTGCAAGCGCTGGAGGCCTTGAGCATCAGCGTCGAGGACGCCGACGCTCTTTCCGATGCTGAACAGGCCTTGTTCGGAGAGCCAGGCATGGAGCCCACGCAGATCGGCTGGCGCCATTCCACAATCAAGGCCTTGTTTTCGAGCAAATCCCTGGCCAACGAAGCTGCCCGCATTTTGCAGGCACAGGATTTTTTTACGGAATGTACGGTGCAGGGCGTCGACGCACTGCAAGAGCAGGACTGGGTGCGACTGACCCAGAGTCAATTCAAACCGGTACCTGTGAGCGCCGATTTCTGGATTGTTCCGACCTGGCATACGCCGCCACAGCAGGCCAGGCACCTGATCCGGCTGGACCCCGGTCTGGCATTTGGAACAGGAACCCACCCCACCACTTTCATGTGCCTGCAATGGATTGACCAGCACCGCGGTCCGCAGGCCCTGGGCCGGGTGCTCGACTACGGCTGCGGCTCCGGCATCCTGGCCATCGCCGCGGCCAAGTTCGGAGCTACTGACATCGACGCGCTGGACATCGATCCGGCCGCCGTCGAATCGGCCAGGCAAAACGCCGACGCGAACCAGGTTGCAATGCGATGCGGTCTGCCCGAGCAGGCTGATGGCCAGTACCAGACTGTTCTGGCCAACATACTGGCCACGCCGCTCAAGGTGCTTGCGCCACTGCTGTGCGCGCGGGTCGCCGCGGGCGGGAGCCTGGTGCTGTCGGGCATTCTGGAACGCCAGGCCGATGAACTCAAGGCGGCCTACGCCCCATTCATGGAATTGGCGGTCGCTGCATCGCAGGACGGCTGGATTGTGATGTGCGGGCGCCATGACGCGGCACAACCCGACACTACAATCAATTCGCCATGAGCCTGATCACACGATGCCCAACATGCGAAACCATGTTCCGGGTCGTGCCAGATCAACTGCGGGTATCTGAAGGCTGGGTGCGCTGCGGGCACTGCTCGGAAATATTCGACGCAAGCCAGAACATGGTGCCAGCCTACGAGACTGGAAGTACAGCCAAAATTGCGGCGAGCACTGCACAGCCTAAAAGCCCGCAACCCGCTGCAAGCGATGCAGCAACGCGGTCAGCGCACGAAGAAAAAGTGGCGCCAGTTGCTGCCCATGTCGCCCCTACTGTCCAGGCTGGCGCAGCCGCGCAGGCAGTTCCATCTGCTGCGACGCCAGCGCCGCATACCCGGCAGGATTTAGCCGAACCTGTGCATGATTCGGCTGGCGCCGCCGAACCAGCGACGCCATCGGCGCAGGATTCGCCACATGCCGGTGCGAGTGACGAAGCATGGATGGAGGCCGCATCTGCCAGCGCCAATGCGCCCGAATGGATAGACGTGCTGGTCAGCGACCCGCAGCCGGTTGTTGCAGCTGCTGATGGCGCATTGCCAAGCGGCGACGACGCCAACGAGACTCAATCCACCGACGGCGCCGACGCTTTGTCGCCCAATGGTCCGCAGGCCCAGGCAGTTGATGTACGCGACAGCAACAAGCCCAGCCCGGACCCAGAACCATCCTTCCTGCGCAAACCACAGGCGGACTCTGTCTGGCGTCGACCGGCAGTGCGCATCGCACTGATCGTGCTGCTGCTCGCGCTGCTTGCATTGCTGGGTGCCCAGCTCCTGATCAAGGAACGCGACCGTGTCGCTGCACTGGAGCCGGCGACGCGCCCGCTGCTGCTGGCCTTGTGTGCTGTATCGGGCTGCAGCCTGTCGCCATTGCGGCAGATTGATTCAATCGTGATCGACAGCTCCTCGTTCAGCCAGGTGCGCGGTGACGATTACCGCCTCGGCTTTTCCCTCAAGAATACGGCCCCCATCGATGTCGCCATGCCGGCCATCGAGTTGGCATTGACCGATCCACAGGACCAGCCCTTGATTCGCCGGGTGATCCTGCCAGCCGAGTTTGGTGCGCAATCGCCGTCCCTTGCGAGTGCGTCTGTCTGGACGGGGTCACTTGCGCTCAATGTCCAACCCGGCGCCAATGCCGACCGCATCAGCGGTTACCGCTTGCTCGCCTTCTACCCCTGACCCCTCGCGGGGATGCACCATGGCTTCCATTATTTGCGGCTCGCTGGCCTTTGACACGATCATGAACTTCGAGGGTCGGTTCGCCGAGCAGATCCTGCCCGAGCAACTGCATATCCTGAATGTGTCGTTCCTGGTCCCCTCGCTGCGCCGTGATTTCGGCGGCTGCGCAGGCAACATCGCCTACAGTCTCAAGCTGCTGGGCGGCGACCCGCTGCCCATGGCGACGATTGGTTCGGATGGCGGCGACTACCTGGAGCGGCTCAAGGGCCTGGGCATCAACAGCGAGTTCGTGCGCACCATCGACGATGCGTATACGGCACAAGCCATGATCATCACCGACCAGGACAACAACCAGATCAATGGCTTTCACCCTGGTGCCATGGAGCAGGCCTGGCGCAATACGATAGCTGCGCGTGCGGACATCCGCCTTGGCATCATTGCCCCGGACGGTCGTGACGCGATGGTGCAGCATGCCGAGCAGTTCGCCAAGGCCGACATACCCTTCGTATTCGATCCAGGCCAGCAACTGCCGCGCTTTGATGGACAGGAACTGCGCGATTTTGTCGACAAGGCCAGCTGGGTTGCGGTCAATGACTACGAGGGCAAGATGCTCTGTGACCGCACCGGCTGGGACAACGCCGAGATTTCACGCAGGGTCAAGGGGCTGGTCGTCACGGTGGGCGCCCAGGGCAGTGAGGTCTGGGTCGATGGCGACAAAAGCCATGTGGCAGCGGTCACTGCAAAAGCGGTCGTCGACCCAACCGGTTGCGGCGACGCCTACCGCGGCGCGTTGTTGTATGGCCTGGAGCAGGGCTGGTCGCTGGAGCGCTGCGCGCGCCTGGGCAATCAGCTCGGATCGATCAAGATCGCCGACCGCGGACCGCAAAACTACGCCGTCGATCGCACGGCGGTCGACCTGTAGCGAACGGCGGCGAAAAAAAAGCCCGACGCCGCAGGGCATCGGGCTTGCTGCGAACCTACTGGTTCGCTCAGGGCTTGCTGGCAGTCGGAAACGGCCAGGCCGCTTGCGGGTTCAGCGTCGTCTGAGCAGCTGCAGCAGGGGCAGCGGCAGCGGGCGCTTTCGCGGCTTTCTTGGCGGCAGGCTTCTTGGCTGCTTTCTTGGCGGCGGCTTTCTTCGCCGGCGCTTTCTTCGCAGCGGCTTTCTTCGCCGGAGCCTTTTTCGCTGGCGCTTTTTTCGCAGCGGCTTTCTTCGCCGGAGCTTTTTTCGGCGGTGCCTTCTTCGCGGCGGCTTTCTTGGCCGCGACCTTCTTTGCCGGTGCCTTCTTTGCGGCTACTTTTTTGGCCGGGGCCTTTTTAGCTGCCGCTTTTTTCGCCGGAGCCTTCTTGGCTGCCGCCTTTTTTGCCGGTGCCTTCTTGGCCGCGGCCTTCTTCGCTGGTGCGGCTTTTTTTGCCGCGGGTTTTTTTGCAGTTGCCATAATTTTCTCCTTGATCAAGTAACAAAGAGCACTTCATGCCTGTTGGAGCACATGAAGCGATTCAGGGTGTTGGGACACGTCCCAGCACCTTGAACGGGGTTGCACGTCGCGTCGCGGCACTCTGCGGTGCCTGCGACGCTGCGTGTAATCGGGTTTGCCATGGTCATGCGTTTCGCATCAATCCCACGACAAGGCGCCACCGGACTGGTACTCGATGACGCGGGTCTCGAAGAAGTTGCGCTCCTTCTTCAGATCGATCATCTCGCTCATCCAGGGGAACGGATTTTCTTCATTCGGGTACAGCGCTTCGAGACCGATCTGGGTCGCGCGCCGGTTGGCGATATAGCGCAGGTAGCCCTTGAACATTGACGCATTCATGCCCAGCACGCCGCGCGGCATGGTGTCTTCGGCGTACTGGTACTCCAGCGCCACGGCCTGCTCGAACAGTTCGCGGATTTCAGCCTTGAAACTGGCCGTCCACAGCATCGGATTTTCCAGCTTGATCTGGTTGATCAGGTCAATGCCGAAGTTGCAGTGCATCGACTCGTCGCGCAGGATGTACTGATATTGTTCCGCAGCGCCCGTCATCTTGTTCTGGCGACCCAGGGCCAGGATCTGCGTGAAACCGACATAGAAGAACAGGCCTTCCATCAGGCAGGCGAAAACGATCAGCGACTTGAGCAGCTTCTGGTCGTTTTCCTGCGTGCCGGTCGTGAAATGCGGATCGGTCAGGGTCTCGATGAACGGAATCAGGAACTGGTCCTTGTTGCGAATCGACTCCACCTCGTTGCAGGCGTTGAAGATCTCGCTCTCGTCCAGGCCCAGCGATTCGACGATGTACTGGTAGGCGTGGGTGTGGATCGCCTCTTCAAACGCCTGACGCAACAGGAACTGGCGGCATTCCGGAGCCGTGATATGCCGGTAGCTCCCCAGCACGATGTTGTTGGCGGCCAGTGAATCGGCGGTGACAAAAAACCCGAGGTTGCGCTTGACGATGCGACGCTCGTCGTCGGTCAGGCCATTGGGGTCTTTCCACAACGCAATGTCGCGCGTCATGTTCACCTCCTGTGGCATCCAGTGGTTGGCACAACTGGAAAGATATTTTTCCCAGGCCCACTTGTACTTGAACGGCACCAACTGGTTGACGTCGGTCTTGCCGTTGATGATGCGCTTGTCCGCGGCATTGATCCTGCGTGGTGCGGCGGACGGAGTCGGCGATTTTTCCTTTGCGGCTTGCGGCATCGCAGCGCCATCGTGCAGGACGCGTCGCTCAGGGGAATGCAAGGGAGGCTCTGCCAAACGACCCACGTGCGGGTCGCGAACTAAAAACGATTGCGGTGTGGGCTTGACTTCTTCGTCCCAGGTCAACATAGGTGATTCCAATCTGCGAATTATGCGAGCAGCGTCATGAATTGAAAAGCATTCATGCATGTCGCTGCGTTGATGTGTTGCTCAATTGCATCGCACATGCATGCTGCATGCACGATGCGCGCTCGACCTACTGGCATGCCTCGCACGTCGGATCGTCGACGCCGCAAAATTGAACGTCGGTTGCAGGGCTCGCAGCCAGTTGCTCGCGCGCCGCTGCAGCCGCTTTGTCCAGCGCACGCATGGGCTCTGCACCGCCGCGTTCATCGCTGCCAGCCGACACCGCGTTCATGCGTCCCGAGGCAACGGTCGACTTCTCGGCATGGGTTGCAGACTGCGTGCGCAGGTAGTAGGTGGTCTTGAGACCGCGCACCCAGGCCAGCTTGTAGGTGTCGTCCAGCTTCTTGCCCGACGCTCCCGCCATGTAGATATTGAGCGACTGCGCCTGGTCGATCCACTTCTGGCGCCGCGCCGCGGCCTCCACCAGCCAGCGGGTCTCGATCTCGAATGCCGTTGCGTACAAGGACTTGATCTCTTGCGGCACGCGGTCGATCGGCTGCAGCGAGCCGTCGAAATGCTTGAGATCCATGACCATCACGTCGTCCCACAGGCCCAGGCGCTTGAGGTCATGCACCAGGCTGTTGTTGATCACCGTGAACTCGCCCGACAGATTGGACTTGACCGACAGATTGCCGAAACAGGGCTCGATCGAGGCATCAACGCCGATGATGTTGGAGATGGTGGCGGTCGGCGCGATCGCGACGCAATTGGAGTTGCGCATGCCATCGCTGGCAATCTTCACGCGCAACGCTTCCCAGTCCATGGTGCTGGTGCGGTTCACGTCCACATAGCCGCCGCGCTCGGTGGCCAGCATGTCCAGCGTATCGATCGGCAATATGCCACGGTCCCACAGCGAGCCCCGGTAGCTGGAGTAGCGCCCGCGCTCGCGCGCCAGTTCGGTCGATGCCCAGTAGGCGTAGTAGCACACCGCCTCCATCGACTGGTCGGCAAACTCGACCGCCGCGTCGCTGGCATAGGGAATGCGCAGCTTGTACAGGCTGTCCTGGAACGCCATCACGCCCAGGCCGACCGGTCGGTGCCGCAGGTTGGAATCGCGCGCCTTCTTGACCGCGTAGTAGTTGATGTCGATCACGTTGTCCAGCATGCGCATGGCAATGCCGATGGTGCGACGCAGCTTGTCGTGGTCGACGGCGCCGTCCTTGATGTGCTGCAACAGGTTGACCGATCCCAGGTTGCAGACCGCGGTCTCGGTGTCGCTCGTATTGAGCGTGATCTCGGTGCACAGGTTGGACGAATGCACGACACCGACATGCTGCTGCGGCGAGCGCACATTGCAGGCGTCCTTGAACGTGATCCAGGGATGGCCGGTCTCGAACAGCATGGTCAGCATCTTGCGCCACAGGTCGGCCGCCGGCATCGTGCGGCTGGGCTTGATCTCGCCACGTGCGGCACGCTCTTCGTAGGCAACGTAGGCGCGTTCGAAATCGGCGCCGAACTTGTCGTGCAGGTCGGGCACGTTGGACGGCGAGAACAGCGTCCAGCTGCCTTTTTCCATGACCCGGCGCATGAAC
>JBBKVW010000459.1:0-14550 GCA_037968655.1 Burkholderiaceae bacterium | reverse complement strand
ACCCGGCGCAAAGAACCTGGTCCTGCAACTGCATGACGCGCACGTCGGCGTGTTGCGCGTCGCGGCGCGCGAGCACCCGCGCCGGGTCGGGCGCGGGCAGCGGCGTATCGGCAGCGTTGGGGCGCACTACCTGGCTGTCGAGCACCAGCGTGATGCCGGCGCTGAAATCGCGGGTGAGACCAGCCGGGCTGCCGTCGGGCAATATCGGCGGGGCGCCGGCGATCACGATCAAGGCGTCGCCATGGCGGTCGGTCATGCTGCGTTGCACGGCAAGGCCTGACGGACGCGGCGTTGTTTCGACGATCACGTTGGCCAGGCCTTGTGGCGGATTGCTGCCGGCGACCTGGACCGTCAGCCGCAGGATGGCCCAGCTGGCGCGCAGCGGCATGGCCGCAGCGGGCCAGAGCCGCACGGTGACCGGTATCAATGCGTTGTCTGCGTCTGCGACCGCAAGCGCGGGCGTGCCGAGCAGGCGCGGCAGCGCCAACGTGAACGCGCGTGGCAGATAGCGCTGGTCCGGGTCCTGCACCTGCAATTCAAGGTCGGTGCGCGCGGGATTGGTTGGCGGGTTGTCGAACTGGCGCGTGTACTCGTCCTGGCCATCGATTGCGCGGATGACATAGAGCCCGGAGCGCTTGCGCAACAGGCCCAGGCCTGGCGCGACGATACGCAGCGGATCGAGCACCCGCGCACCAGTCAGGTCGTCGACGAATTCGATCGCGCCAAAGACGCGACGCTCGATGACGTCGTTCACAACGCGCCTCCTGCCACCGCCAGCACATCGTCGTTTTGCGTGATGCGCGTCGCGACAACCGGTGCATGGTCGGGTTCGGTTTCCAGGTCGAGCCGTACATTGCGCGCCACATAGCCCAAGGATGGGCGCAACGGCGGCGCGAGCACCTGCCACAGCTTGCTCAGATCATCGAGCGTCAGTTCTTCCGGTGAGAGCGACACCTGGTCGCCGGGCGCGTAGGCGCCGATCTCGGCGAACAGGCTGCGGTCCAGCACCGGGCGCTGATGCAGCTCGCGCATGGCCCATGCCAGCAGGCTGTGTTCCTTGAGCGCGGTGTCGGCCCAGATGCTGACCAGCAGATGCAGGTTCACCGCCATCGCCACCGGGGCTCCGGCGGGCAGGGTCGCGCTGGGCCGGTTGCGCTGGTGTTCGTTGTAGGTGATGCGGTACAGCAGCAGTGTCAGCTTGGTGTCCTGGCCGTCGAGCTTCTTGAAATCCGAAATGCCGGTGGGCTCGAACTTGCAGGTGATGCCGGCCATCGGGCGACGCTGGTAGGCGCGCGAGAGGTGCTGCGCGAGACCGCTCGTGAGCGCATGGATGGCGGACACACTGGCCATGCGCTCAGTTCTCGCTTGCAGTTGCTGTTGCCATTGCCATTGAATTCCCCTTTGTGGCGGCCTCGTGTGTCATGGCGCGTCCGCCGCGGCCGTGCCGTTGTCGGCGCGTGACAGCGCATCCAGTCGTGCATCGCTGCAGCAGCGGCCATAGCGCACACGGCCATCTGCAGCCACTGTTTCTTCGATCAATCCGTTGTGCTTCATCCAGCGCAATGCCTTGTCCAGTTCGTCCGCACGCACGGCAATCCCTTCTGAAAACCACCAGCGATGAATCCCTTCGGCCGAATCGCGGGCCATCGGGTTGTTGCGCAGGTAGCTAGCCAGAATGCGTACCAGGGTATGCGGGTCAGGGGCGTCGTCCATCGCCATTCGAGCGTGTTCACCATATGGGCTTGCAAGCGCCGTGCCAACGCCAGCAATGCGCCAAGTGCTTGATTTGATTGGGGTTGGTCAGGCTGGGTCGATGCGGGGCAGGGCGTTTTTGTCCCAGCCGGCAAGCCTGCATCCGGCCTGTGCACGCCGGTTTCAGTGCGCGCACGAGCGGTAGGACTTTTTTGTCCTGGGGCTGGACTTATTTGTCTGAGCGTGGGTGGGCGCCACGGCCGAGCCTGCGAGAGAGGGCCGGAACTGCATGTGCCTTGCCAGGCGCTGATCGGCAGCAGGCGAACCGTATCGGGCCCGTCGGATTGGGCGTCAGGCGATCAAGCTGGAAGCAAATCGCGTGGCGTGCGCCTGCCAGCGGCCAGCACGAGCGGTTGGCACAGACTGCAGCGAGCGCTCCGTGCCGCGCACCGAGTACCGCGCGCCTGGTAACGCGCGCCGCGTGCGCGCGATATCACTATTGCGGCACGCCGCGAAACTGCTTGGGCTCGATGGCGTACTTGCGCATCAGCTCGAAGAAAGCACGCCTGTCCTTCTTGGCCGCTTTCGCAGCCTGGGTGACATTGCCGCTGCTGGCCGACAGCATCTGCTCCAGGTAGCTACGCTCGAAATTGCGCACCACACGCGATTTGGCGTTGCGAAAAGAGCCGTCCAACGGCGTCTCTGGTTGCTCCGATTCGATTTCCAGATCGCAGGCCATCAGCGCCGGACCGCTGGACATCAACACCGCGCGCTCGATCACATGCTTGAGTTCGCGCACGTTGCCCGGCCAGTCGTGGGTCGCCAGCAACTGCAGCGCAGCGGGTGTGAGGTCGGACACGCTGCGCTTGAATTCACATGCGTAATGGCGCGCGAAATGCCGCGCCAGCAGTGCAATGTCCTCGCGCCGTTCGCGCAGCGGCGGAAGACTGAGCCGCAGCACGTTGAGACGGAAATACAGATCCTGGCGGAAGCTGCCGCGCAGCGCCATCGCATGCAGGTCGCAATTGCTCGCGGCAATGATGCGCACGTCTGCATGCTGCACCGTGTTCGATCCGACCGGCCGGTATTCGCGCTCCTGCAAGAAGCGCAGCAGCTTGGACTGCGCCGCAAGCGGCAGGCAATCGACATCGTCCAGGAACAGCGTTCCGCCTTCGGCGTCGCGCACCAGCCCCGAGCGTGCGGTAAGGGCGGTGGTGTAGGCGCCTTTGACGTGGCCGAACAATTCGTTCTCCACCAGGTCGGCCGGTATCGCACCGCAGTTGACCGCGATCCAGGGCTGCGAAGCCCGGTTTGACAAATAGTGCGCTGCAAGCGCGCAGACTTCCTTGCCGGTTCCGGTGGCGCCCAGGATCAACAGATTGGCGTCGCACGCTGCGATGGTTCTGAGCTTGCTCGCGACCTGCCCCATCCTATCGCTGCAGTACACCAGGCCGCGAATCGTCGGGTGTGCCGAATCGGACATGGCCGGCCGCGGTGGACCAGATGGCGCACCGATGACGCGATGCAATCTGGCCGCCAGTTCATCCGCTACGAAAGGGATGGAAATGAAGTCGAACGCGCCGGCACCGAGCAGTGCGTCCAGCGTGTCGGCGCTTGCGCCTTCGATGGCTGCCAGTACCGCAACTGCCGGACAACGGGCCCGGATATCGACGATCCGTCGCAGGGTTTGATCCAGCGTCGCCATGCGGGCTACGAGCACGATGGCATCGACCTGCTCCTCGCTGGGCGGTGGCTCGTCGCAGCTGCAAATATGGGCGTTCTCGCATTGGCGCAGTGCGGCAACCACATCGGCCGTGGCTGCCGACGGATCATCGGGAGCCAGCACGGCACACCGAAAGCTTTTCATCGCGTCCCCCGTGCAGCAGCGTGGTGGCGCGGGCTGCGTCGTGATGGTTTCAGAAACGCCTGACGTCGGATTATTTGGCGGTGTTCGCGTTGCCGCTTCCGATCGATAGGCGCAGGCTCAAGTAAACAGTCTATTTCGGTAGCGCGCAGCGCGGAACATGGATTTTCGGCGATTGGGTTACAGAACGAAACGTGCCGATCAGTGCTTGACACCGGTGCGAATCGACGGCGCAGGCCTCGGCGCTGGCGCGGGTGCAGCAAAAGGCCGGCCTGCCTGTTTCCGATTGGTCATGGCAAAGTGGTTTCCATCAGGCGGGGACCTGATGGGAACGAGTCGATCCAGCGATGAATAAATGCGCGTGAGACGGTGCGACGCAGATCGCGCATTGGGCGCACTGCCGCTACAGGTCGTCGTTGCTGCGCAGTGCAGTTGCGGGCATGCGAAAGATCACCTGCCTGGTGGGGACATGGATGACCCGAATCTCTTCGCCTGGCGGGTCGGTAACCGCCTTGGCGGCCATCGCGATGGCCATGGCCCGGTCATGAAACAGATGTTCGATGCTGGATGAATCCGGCATCAATCGAAACGACAGCGTGCTGTTGCTCTCTATGCGGAATTCCGCAGTTTTCATATTGCCTCCCTGTGGCCGTCCTGGCTTCAAGTTGACGCCTGAACTGGTGCCAGGTTCGTTCAACTCCGGCGTGACTGTACTACGCGAATAAGTCGGCTTGAAGGCAGATTGCCGGGGCTCAGGTAGCGAGTTGTAAATTCGGCCTCCGAGCATCTGCACGATGCAGTCGCCCCGACAAATCGATTCATTGATTTGCCGCAAATGGATCGAATCAAGTCCCACTATCACCAACAGCAGTTTCGGAGTAGGATTTTTTTGGCGGATCCACCCGCCACAAACCAGGAGCAGGCATGTCTATTTTTATGGTTCAAGCATCCTATTCAACAGCCGCGACCAGCGCGATGATCAAGAATCCCCAGGACCGAGGCGCAGCAATCAAGCCAATCATTGAAAAGATGGGTGGCAAACTGCTTGGCGCATGGCTGTCATTTGGTGACTACGACATTGTGGTGATTGCCGAAGTGCCAGACAACGTGGGAGCCGCAGCACTGGCTTTGGCAGTCGGAGCAACCGGCGCGATGAGCGCATATCGCACTACACCGTTGATGACGACCGATGAATCCATGAAGGCCATGAAGATGGCCGGGAAAGTTGGCTACCAGCCGCCCAAGTGAAGCAGCGGCCCGAAAGTCCTGTCCCCTTTGCCTGAACGTCGCTGCACCAGGCGGTCGACAACGGCGTGGGCGGGCATGCCGGCAAGACCGGCAAGACCGGCAAGACCGGCAAGCCTACAGCCAAGCCCAGATGGCCAGCAGCAATCGACTGCCCGGCAGCATATGCGCCTTGGGCCAGAGTCGTGTCGGCGTTGCCACCTGTCGATAGAGGTGTCTCATGGCGCAGCGCTCCGGTCACCCGTCGCAACGCCCTGGCGCAGCCATTCAACTGCCGCGACCTCCGGCTCCAGTTGCTGCCATCGCTCGTCTCGCCAAAGGTCTGCTGCTGCCTCGTCGCGCTCTTCCTGACGCAACCGTGGCCACTGCGCATGCAGTCGTGCTGAACAGCGCGCCAACCATTCTTGCGTGCCCATGGATCAACCGCCTTTCTGATTTACTGTACGAATAAACAGTATATCGATTTGCGGCGATGGTGGTGCCAAACAGCGCCGGGACGGTGAAAAAAAATGATCGCGAGCTATTGCACGTCCTGCTGCTGACCCACTTGAGATCCGGTGAATTCCGACTCCCGGATGGGTCCAGTTTCGATTCGCGCGAGAAAATCGATACCCGCAGCAGCAACAGGCCAACAATATGCGAACAATGGTGCTTTGATTCGCAGACACCAGCTAACTTCAAGAAGGTCAACAGAACATGGCAGCGTCAATCTCGGCTACCCGCACCCTTGCGGGGCAACAGGAAACGCCACAAGTATCAAAGCTCCACCCGGATGAGGCCACCGCGCTCGATCTGGCCAAAACCCATCTGGCCGCAGCGCACCGTCTGGCGGCCCTGCACGCGCTCGATGAGGGAATCGACAACCATTTCACTGTGTCGGTGCCGGGCGAACAGAACCAGTACCTGATTCTCCCTTTCGGCAGACACTGGTCCGAGGCGCGGGCCAGTGACATGATGGTTTTTACCGAGGCCGGCGAGACCATTTCGGGTCCCGGACCGGTGGAGCTTTCGGCAAAGTGCATCCATGCGCCGATACATCGAATTGCCGGCGCCAAGGTGGTGATGCATACCCATCAAACCTGGGCCACTTCCCTGAATATGCTTGCGGACAATCGACTGTTTCCGTTGTCGCAAACGGCGGCTTTTCTTGATGGGAACATTGCCTACGACAACACCTATACCGGTCTGGCCGATTCCCTTCAGGAGGGCGAGCGCTTGGCGAAGGCTCTGGGCAACAAGCACATCATCTTCATGAAGAACCACGGTGTATTGGCGGTGGGTGACACCGTGGCCCAGGCCTACCGCCGGCTATATCGATTGGAGCGGGTGTGCCGCATGCAGCTGATCGCCATGGCTGCTGCAGGTGGGGGCAGTGACAAGTTGGCTGTGCTGGGTAGCGAAGTAGTCACTCGGGTGCAATCAATCAACCCGCATGACAGCCATTCACGCGAAGACCGCGAGCGCCTGTTCTTCGAAGCAATGATGCGGGTGCTGGACCGCGAGTTGCCGGGGTACCGGGAATAGGGGCACCGGGCTGGGCCCCAGTTTTTTGGCTGCATGACTTGCTGTACGTCAAAGAGCCGCGGGCTCAGGGTTGGGCCCTGGACTTCCCATTGAGCACTTGACAGAAGCTGGCCTCGAACTGAGGCTGGTTCAAATGCCTCGGGGCTGACGCCACCTTGCTGAATATTTGGCCTGGAGCGCGGCCGCCTTCGGGCGCCACACCGATGGCAGCGCGATTCGCCGCATTGGCCATGGGCAGTGGCGTTGCAATCTGACGGTGGCGCCGGGTAATGCCAGGCGAGACGGGCGTTGCGACCATCGGGCAGGCGCGTCACAGCGCGCTGCCCGATGCCGAAGAACCGCTGTGCCAGCACCTGCTGCGGGCGGACGCGTAGCGCGAGGTGCCGCCTGTGTGGTAGTGGCCGAGGCCGACCAGCCAGCGCGGTTCTGAATCTGCCCATTTGACCGGGCGTGATCAGGTCTTCAGCGCTTCTACTTGCCTTTGCCAACCACCTCGAGCTGGACATCGACCACACCAGCACGCGTCATGCGCAGGCGCTTGGCGGCGGCCAGCGAGACATCGCCGATGCGGCCAGGGGTGGTAGGCCCGCGATCGTTCACGCGAACCACCACACTGCGCTTGTTGGCCATGTTGGTGACCTTGACCATGGTGCCGAAGGGCAGCGTGAGGTGGGCCATGGTCAACGCGTCGGGGTTGAAGCGCTGGCCACTGGCGGTCCTGCGTCCGGCGAACTTGCGACCATAGTAGGCCACCTTGCCCGACATGGCATCGGCCGAAGCCGCGGCCGGGTCGGCCTTGGCTTCAACGGCCGGAGCCGGCGCGGCGGCGGAAGCCGGTTCCACGGCGGGAGTGGCAGCGGCCGTCTGGGCGACGGCGTGGCCGCCAGCAAGCACGCCGACCAGGGCGGCGGCAATCAGGATCGAGCGCATGGGAATTCCTCGTATGGGATGAATGAAATGTGACTGCGAATTGGATGCGGCTGCGCCGATCCAGCGCCAGATTCTAGGCAAATGGCCATGCCAGCCAAACCCCCCTTCTGGGTCGGGACTTCGCGGCGGGCAGCATGATCAGGTCCGGCCTCGTAGCGCGCCGGTTGTGAGACGCCAGAGAGGCGCAAGCACCAGCGGTTACATTGCGCCAGCCAAAGCTGCATCAGGGCATGACTTGCCGATCTAGAAATACGCGCTAGTACTATTTCCTTCTTTAAGGTATATTCGTTATCAGACAAGCCATACCGCAGCACGCGCCGGTCAAATGCCGGGCACTGATGAAACACTGGACACACCATGCCGCATAGACCCGCTTGCGCCAGCCGCCATGCCATCAGTTGGACTGGCCGTGATGTGCTCTGGGTAAACTGAAGATGGACAGCCCACTGTCGACCTCCACTGCTCCGGTCGCGCGTCAGGCCGACGCAGGTGCGGGCGAGGCGGCAAACCCAGTTGAGCAGGTGGCCGCAGGCCTCGAGGCATTGATCATCGATGCGATCCCGACAGCACGCGAGATCGTATTCACCGGCCTCACGCGCGCAGCGGGCGGCCTGTCGCGCGAGAACTGGTCGCTTGACGCGACATGGGTTGATACGACGGGTGCGCACGTGCGTCATCTCATGCTGATGCGCGACGCTGCCGGAACGCTGCTGGCTACCGTGCGTGCGCGTGAGTTCGCGGTGCTCAAGGCGCTCGAGGCGTCCGGCGTGCCGGCGCCCAGGGCGCACTGGGTGGACCCCGATGGCCATCGCATGGGTGCACCGTCGATCGTCATGGATCGCGTGAGCGGCACTTGCGATTACATGGTGCTCAACGGCGAGCGTCCGCTGGCGACGCGCCTGAATCTGGCGCATGCATTCATCGACCTGATGGCGCGCATGCACGCGGTCGACTGGCGTGGCTGTGGCCTGGACGCGGTGCTCGGGGCACCCACTGGCGATCCGTCGCGTGTCGAACTCGCGCACTGGGAGGCGGAGTACCGCCGGGTGCAACTCGAACCGCATCCCGAACTCGACTACGTGCTCGGCTGGATGCACCAGCATGCGCCGGGGGCCGAGGCGATCGTTCTGGTGCACGGCGACTTCAAACCGGGCAATGCGCTCATCGACGGTGACCAGATCAGCGCCAAGCTCGACTGGGAGACCGCGCATCTGGGCGACCCGCTGGAGGACCTCGGCTGGGTGACCAACCCGGTGCGCAAGCGCGAGCACCAGATTGCCGGCGCCTGGGAGCGCGAGCAGATCGTCGCCGCCTACCGCACGCTCACCGGGCGCCCGGTCGACGAATCGGCGCTGCGCTGGTGGAACGTGTTTTCCTGCTGGAAACTGGCGGTCATTCAGCTGACCGCCGTCAACGAGTTCGTCGCCGGTCGCTACGACCGTGTGTTCCAGACGCCAACATGGCTGTATCGCCCGATGTTCAAGTTGATGGAGCCAGCCACATGAGACCGACCGTCGAAGAGCAGTTGCAAGGCACCTGCCGCATTCTCGAAAACGTCGTGGCGCCCTGCGTGGCTGACCCCTACGCGCGCACGCTGCTGGCAGGCCTGATCGGCAACCTGCGCATGCTCGGCGGCGCATTTCCGGCGGTTCCCGGCTTCCTTGCCGGCGACAACCGGTCCACGGGCGCGCTATTGGGACGACTTCAGGCCGTCGTCGCGCCAGACCTGGCCGCGCGCATCGGAATGGCCCTGGCACAGGCCGAACCCGAGGCCACCGACCTGCGCCTGCTCGAGCAACGCAACTGCGAATTGCGCGATCTGTTTTCGCAGGCCCTGTGCGGCACCGGTCTCACGCCGGAACTGCAGGCTGCCGCGCTGCAGCACATGAGCGAGCGCGCCGCGCGTGCGCCGATGCGCTACGTCTCCACAGCTGCCACCACCGCCAAGACCACCACCACCGAGCCAACCTGATGCTGACCAAACTCGACGACACGCTCTGGCACCAGTTGCCAACCACCTTCGACCATGTCTGGACCAGCGACCCGCGGTTCTACGACCGCTACTGGTTCGCAATCCATTCGCCGGACGGCCGCATGGCGATCCAGATCACCATGGGCGCCTATCGCAACATGAACGTGCTCGACGCCGGCGCGGTCATGATCATCGAGGGCAAGCAATACAACCTGCGGGTCTCGCGTTCGCTCGACGGCAGCGTGGAGACCGAATGCGGTCCAGTGCGCATCGCGCCGATCAAACCGCTCGAATCGTTTGAAATCACCATCGCGCCCGGCGCGCATACGCTTTCGGGGTCGATCCGCTGGACCTGCGTCGAACCGGCACGCGAGGAGCATCCGCACTACAACCGGCTGCAAGGGCGGGTGGTCGAGGACTACCGCCGCTTTGACCAGATCGGGCTGGCCAGCGGCTGGATGGAGGTCGATGGCCAGCGCATCGACATTGCCGACTGGTGGTCCTGCCGGGACCACTCATGGGGCGTGCGCCGCGGCATGGGCGTACCGGAACCGGTCACCGGGCCGAAGATTGCGCTGGCCGAAAAGGGACACGTGATGTCCTTCCTGTTCTTTTCCACCGACGCGATGAGCGGGCATCTGCTGTTCATGCAGCGCGGCGCGGATGAGCCCTATACGACAGGCGTCGTGACCGAGCGCGCAAGCGAGGCGGTTCATGTGGCCCAGAAAATAGAACTCTCGGGTGAACTGCATCCGGACACGAAGCGTTTTCGCGTGGCGCAGGTACGCGCGACGTTCGATGGGGGCAAGCAACTGCTGCTGGATGTCACTGCGCGCGGCGCGTCGATCGCCATGCAGGGCCTGGGCTACAGCGGTGGCTACGACGACGGCCTTGGGCTGGGCGTGTGGCGTGGCGCGCAGCACCTGGAGTCCGACGTGTGGGACGTTTCGCACCCGGCGAAGGTGGTCCTGTCGGACGGATCGCAGAAAGTGCATTGGCACCGGATCCAGCCGGTTGCGATCGCAGCGGACTTTGATGGAGTGGCCAGCAGCGGGTCCGGCAGCATGACGCTCACCATTGGTGGCCGCCCGCCGGCTTACCTGAAGAGCGAACCGGATTCGCCAGCCTGATGCCGATGGCAGTCGCTTCAACCAGGGCGCTTTGCAGTCACGGTCGCAAGCGATTGAGGTTGCTGGCAAATTGAAAGTGCGCGCATGACCCGCTCCGTCCTGGCCGAATACCTGCGCCGCGGCGATCACGTGGTCGTAGGCCAGACCACCGGCGAGCCGGCAGCGCTCGTGGCCGAGTTGTTCGATGTCGCGGGCGCGATCGGGCAGGTCAAGGTGTTTTGCGGCTACTCGCTCAACCCGGCCTGGGGCGCTGCGATCGACCCGGCGCTGTCGGTGACGACCTACTGTGGTCTGGGGACGATCCGCCATGCGGTTGCGCGCGGCGCCGCGCGCGTGATTCCGGCGCAGATGTCGCAGCTGTCGTCCTATTTCGAATCCGGCTTGCTCAAGGCCGACGTGGTGCTGTTGCAGGTCTCGCCGGCCGACGCCGACGGCTATCACAGTCTGGGTTGTGCGCTCGACTATGTGTGGATAGCCGCGCAGGCCGCGCGCGTGGTGCTGATCGAGGTCAACACCAAGGTTCCGCGCACCCGCTCGGCGTTCCGCCTGCACAGCAGCCGCGTCGTCGTCGCAGCCAACAGCGACACGGCGCTGCCTGAACTGGCGGCCGAGGAGCCAGACGAAAGCCAGCTTGGCGTCGGCCGCCATGTCGCGCGCCTGGTGCCCGACGGCGCGATCATCCAGTTGGGCATCGGCAGCATGGCAGCGGCGGTCGCGCGCGCCTTGTCGCAGCATCGTGGCCTGCGGGTGCGCTCCGGCATGGTGGGCGACTGGTTGCCGGAACTGGTGGCCAGCGGCGCGATCGACAGCGCCGATCCCGACGCATGCATGGCCTCGCTCGCAGTGGGCAGCCGCAGTCTCTACGATTGGATCGGTACCGGCGCGATGGTCAGCTTTGCAATGCCGGCGCAACTGGTCATGCCAACCGGCGCGGCTGCTGCTGCGCCCTTCATGGCGATCAATTCGGCGCTGGAGGTGGACCTGCGCGGGCAGGCGAACGCGGAGCTCGCCGGCACGCGTTATGCCGGTGCGGTGAGCGGCCAGCCCGATTATTTTCGCGCGGCGCGGTGCTCGCCCGGTGGCCTCGCAATCCTGGCCCTGACCGCCACTGCCGGCAAGGTCGCGCGCAGCCGCGTGGTGTTGCGCCTGACCGACGCCTATGTGACATCGACGCAAAGCGACATCGATGTCATCGTCACCGAATACGGCGCAGCCGATATCCGCGCGACCACGCTCGCAGAGCGGCACCGGTTGATTGTGGCTCTGGCTGAACCGCGCTTTCGCACTGCATTGGGCGACGGAGAAGACGCGGCCCCTGCGTGACAGGCGTTGCGCCACAGAAACCGGCGCGACCGTCCGCGCGCCGCATCCGATCTGGCCGCCGTCCTTACCGGCTCCGTCGGCGCTGGCATGGGGCGTGTCGCTGGTCAGTTGCACCCGGTTGTCGCGGCGCGATGGTGTGGCTTGGCGGGCGTCAGGCCTTGAGCACCACTGACGCGCCGTTCGCCCCCAGCCCCAAAACCGCCGACAGTCCGATCCGGGCGCCCTGCACCTGCCGACCCTGCGCCTGCTCGCGCAATTGCCAGACCAGTTCACAGACCTGCAACACGCCTTGCGCCGTCGTGGCCTCGCCGAACGACAGGAAACCACCGCTGGGGTTGATCGGCAACTTGCCGCCGATGTCGAGTTCGCCGTGCTCCAGCATCCAGTCGCCCTGGCCGGGCTCGTAGAAGCCGAACAGCTCGGGCCAGGCCAGCACATGCCAGGCCGTGTTGTCGGCCATCTCGAGCAGGTCGACGTCGCCCGGTCCGACACCTGCCATCGCCAGGGCGCGGCGCACAGCGCCAACCACCTCGCTGGTATGCGACGTGGTCGTGCCGATTGCGGTGGAGACAGTCGGAATGCGCATCGACGGGTCGCCGAACTGGCCGGTAGCAATTGCGCTGCCAGCCACCTGTACCAGCGTGCCGCCGCGCTTGCGCGCCTGCTCTTCGCTGCCGAGCACTATGGCGGCAGCGCCATCGCTGACCGCGCAGATCTCCAGGATATGCAGCGGGTCGCTGACCGTGGGTGAGGCCAGCACTTCCTCGACGCTGCATTCCTTGCGATAGCGCGCCAACGGGTTGCCCATGGCATTGCGGTGCATCAGCACCGAAGCCTTGGCCAGCGTCTGCTCGGAGGTGCCGAAATCGTGCATGCGCCGGCGCGCCTCCATGGCCCAGTAGGCCGGGTTGGTGGCGCCCATCGTGACCCAGCGCAGGTAGTCGGTGTCGGTGATGTCGTCCGGACTGCCGGGCGGTCGCGGAATGAATCCCTTGGGCATGCGTTCGGCGCCGACCGCTGCGACGATGTCGCACTCGCCGCTGGCAATCATCCTGGCCGCGCTATGCACGGCTATGCCGCCAGCTGCGCAGCCGCCGCCGACGTTGGTTGCCGCAATGCCGGTTTCAGCCACCGCCTGCAGCATCTCGTTGGCATGCAGGCCCCAGCCCATGCCGCCTTCGAAGCGCGAACTGGCCGCGACCAGACCCTGCAGGTCCTTCCATTCGAGCGCAGCGTCGCCGAGCGCTGCGCCCATCGCGTCGAGCGCCAGTTGCAGCTGGGGCTTGTCAGGAAACTTGCCCCAACGATGGGCACCTGCGCCCAGCACGTATACCGGTCTCATAGCCTGGCTCCCTGGTCGGCGCGGGGCCGGAACATGTAGGTCAGCACCTCGCGGTTCTGCTCGTCGCGGTACAAGGGCTCGGTGGTCAGTTCGAGCACCATGCCGATCTGTATCTCGTCCAGCGGGCACCCGGTCAACATGCCCATGACCCGCAGGCCCTGGGGTAGTTCGACCATGCCGATGGCGTACGGTTGCCATGGCTCCATGCGGAACAATGCGGGGGGACGGTAGATCTGCACCGTGTAGCTGTACAGCGTGCCGCTGGGACCGAGCAGGGCATCTTCAATCGCCTTGTCATGGCATTGCGGATTGCGGCAGCTCAGGCTCTTGGGAAAGTAGTGCGTGCCGCAGTTGCTGCAGCAGGTGCCGATCAGCCGTGTGTCGGCGCCGTCGCCCTGGAACAGGTCCCGGGCCACCGGTATGCGTTCGATGGTTTGCATCGGGCGTGATCCGTTCAGCGCGACAGGATGTCGCGTGTTTCGCGGAAATACAGCGTGCCCTTGGCCACGTCGGTGACGGTCACCTCGTGGCGCACATAGCGTCGCTCGCGCTTGACGTATTTGTCGATCGCCGTGGTCGTGATGCGCACCGTCGCGCCGACCGGGATCGGCTCCAGGATTTCCGAATCATGGAAGGTGTGGATCGAGCCGATCGCAAACGGCTTGGTGTGGTCGAACTGCACCGACAACACGAAGTGCGACACCAGAAGCGGCGGCACGACGGCGCCACCGAACGGTGATTCGCCCGCAATGTTCCATGTGTTCATGCGCCAGCCCTCGTACCAGGGGTTGTAGTCCTCGACCGCGTCGGCATACAGGATCACCAACTCCGCGCTGATGGTCAGATCACGCGAGAGCACGTCGCCGACGCTGACCATGTCCCAGTAGGTCTGGGATTCGGACGCCAGGCTGTCGATGAATTCGCGTGTCTGCAGGATCTGGATGTCGCCCATCGGGCGCAGGGCGTCGGTGGTGATGGCGTGTTCGCTCATGGCAATGTCCTTGTCGTAATGGTTGGGAACAGGCGTTCAGACGCCGAGGTCGACTTCAATGAAGCCGACCGTCTTCTTCTCGCCGGCCTCGTTGTCGGCCCAGATGTCGACCGTGAAGCGATAGCCCTTGCCCTTGGGCGTTTTTTCGCGCACCACGCCATGGGTGGTGATGACCTCGTTGGCCAGCGTCGATGCGACGTACTTGCAGACCACGCGGGCGTTGCGAAAAACGGCCGCACCGAAATGGTTGACGCACATCTCGGCAAGGTAGGCCGACGACATCTCGCCGGTCTGGATCGGCGACGCGAGGCCGGTCTCCGCAGCGTAGACCGGGTCCCAGTGGTTGGGGTTGAAGCGGCCCCACAGGCGCGAGCCCATGAGCTGGATCGCGGCCTTCTTCTTGACGCTGGCCAGTGCCGTGCCGACCGGTGTATCGGTCGTGAACAGGTAGGCCGCGACAGTCGCGTGGGTGGTTGATGTGTCCATGGTGTTTCCTTGGTATCGGGGGTATCGGGGAATCGGGGTATCGGGGGTATC
>JBBKVW010000458.1:0-10743 GCA_037968655.1 Burkholderiaceae bacterium | reverse complement strand
ATGACAAGCTCGTCGGTTAACAGGTTGCTCGTCGCGGACACGCAGCAGCATGATGCCGCTTTGCGGCGATTGCTGCGTGCCGGACAGCGCCAGCGTTAAATTTCACCCGAGTCCGGTTGCGCTCTGATGTTTTTGTAGCTACATTAACCTCATGCGTATCACCTTCGATCCCGTCAAGCGCGACAAGGCTTTGACTGAACGAGGTCTGGACTTCGCGGATGCCGAGTTGGTTTTTGAGGGAGTCACCCTTGAGATTGAGGACATTCGCAAGGAGTACGGCGAAAAGCGAATTATTTGCTACGGCACATTGGCCGGGCGGATGGTGGTCATCGGATACACGCCGCGTGGCGCGGAACGTCACGTATTCAGCATGAGGAAAGCCAATGAACGCGAAAAATCCCGTATCGCGCCGCTCCTTGAAGTCTGACCTCGCTCGCGTCGATGCACATGTGGTGAAGAAGGGCGAATATGAGGAGCTTCCAGAATTGAACGATGAGATGCTTGCTCGCGCCGAAGTAAAGCGAGGAGGGCGTCCGGCCTCCGAGAATCCGCGAAAGCTGCTTTCTATCCGGCTGCCAGCTGATGTCATAGACCGGTGGAAAGCAACTGGCCCTGGCTGGCAGACTCGAATGGCAGAACGACTCAGCGCGGGTCCGGTGAAGAATTTAACTGGTCGTTCCAAACCGACGGCCGTTGGCCGCGGTTGACCTTCGGCGTTAACCGACAAGTAGTCCGGCAATCGTCGCCTTGCTGCATACTTCGGGCTGTTGCCTCGCAAAAGGAGCGGAAGCATGGAAAATGTGAAGTCGATAGGGCACGCGGTGGAATCGCTACCGCCTATGGAGCTAGCTGAGTTCCGGCGATGGTTCGCCGAATTCGATGGCGCTGAGTGGGATAGGAAAATCGAGCAGGACGCGGCATCTGGCAAGCTCGACCAGCTGGCAGCAGAGACGCTTGCTGACTACCGCGCGGGTTCGCCGAGAGAACTTTGACGTTGAAGCACACCGCATCAAAGCGTTTTTGGCATTGCCTTGACGCTTTGCCTGCCGAAGTTCAAACCGTTGCGCACCGAAATTTCGCTCAACTGAAAGTCGATCCAAACCATCCATCGCTACATTTCAAGACTGTTGGAAACGGTCGGTTCCATAGCGTTCGAGTCGGCCTCTTTTACCGGGCGCTTGGCCTCCCCGTGCCAGGCGGTGTACATTGGTTTTGGGTCGGTACGCATGGTGAGTATGACAAGCTCGTCGGTTAACAGGTTGCTCGTCGCGGACACGCAGCAGCATGATGCCGCTTTGCGGCGATTGCTGCGTGCCGGACAGCGCCAGCGTTAACCTTCACCAAGTCATCGCGCCAGGGCTGCTCGGTGTCAGTGCTGTTCGGTGTCAGTGCTGTTCGGAGTCAGTGCTGTTCGGAGTTCGGTTGCAAGTGCTAGCACTAAGTGATAGCATGTTCCAGTGAACTCCAAGCATCGGAAAACTCTGGCCGCTGTCTTTGCCAAGCCGACATCGCCATCCGTTGTTTTTGCGGACATCGAGGCGTTGGTCAAAGCTCTCGGCGGAAACATTCATGAGCGTGAAGGCTCCAGAGTGAAAATGGTGCTTGGTGGGCATGAATGGCGGTGCCATCGCCCCCATCCAGGCAAGGAGGCGAAACGGTACCAGGTGGAAGAAGCTCGCGCGCTTCTGGAACAAGCAGGAGTCAAACCTTGAACACGATGAACTTTCAGGGCTACACAGCTCGAGTCGAGTACGACGAGCGGGACGATATTTTTGTCGGGCGGGTTCTTGGTCTTCGCAGCATCATCAGCTTCCATGGAAAGACAGTTGCGGAGCTGCGTCGAGAATTTGTTGCAGCAATCAAAGACTATCTCGCGGACTGCGAGGAGCAGGGAGTCTCTCCAGAAAAGCCAGCGTCGGGGAAATTGTTGATTCGAGTGCCACCTGAAGTACATAGCCGGGCGCTCATCAAAGCGCAGTCAATGGGAAAGAGTTTGAATCAATGGGCAACGGAAGCGCTGGAGCAGGCGGTACAAGTCAAAGGTTAACAGGCCGCTCCATCCGATCGCCTTCGGCGCCGGCTGAGCGGCGGCGTTAGGCCGCACAACTGGAGCACCGCTCCTCACTACCAATGAATTCGATCAACATTCGTCGTGCGACAGTTTCTGATGCCGCGGCACTCTCGGAACTCGCTGCGCGCACGTTTGCCGAAACCTTTGCAGCGGAGAACAGCGCAGAGGATCTCGACGCACACCTTCGTTCTGCATATGGCGTGGCGCAGCAAACGGCAGAGATCGAAGACAAAGACGTCATCACTTTGCTGGCCTTCCAAGGCGAAGAACTTGCCGGCTTCGCTCAGGTTCGGCGAAGGTCGGCGCCAAACTGCATAGCCGCTGAGCGCGCCATTGAACTGCATCGGTTCTATCTGGTGCGGTCGGCGCAAGGCACTGGGCTTGCTGCCCAGCTCATGCTTGCTGTGCGATCGTCCGCTCAAGAACTCGGTGGTCTTCACTTGTGGCTCGGGGTCTGGGAGCGCAATCCGAGAGCTATCGCCTTCTACGTTAAAACGGGGTTTGCTGCGGCCGGCAGTCACGTCTTTATGGTTGGGAGCGACCCACAGACGGACTTGGTACTGGTCAGCCCGCTGTCAGATCGGGTGGTAAGTGCGGCCTAACCAGCAATCGAGCGGACATCCACAAGCAAGCTTCGCTTGCTTGTGGATGTCCGCTCATGTCAAACGTTAAATTTCGGTTGCCGGTTGACTATTTTGTAAATACAATTTAGTATGCTCACATGGGATGAAGCCAAGCACAAGCAGAACATCAAGAACCACGGGATGGACTTCGTCGACTGCGATGCAATATGGGACGATTTCACCGTAACCCGCGAAGATCGGCGGCAAGATTATGGCGAAGCTCGGCAGGTCTGCTTCGGCCGGTTGGAGGGTGAAGTGGTTGTATTGGTCTATACGGAGCGCCCGAAAGGGCCGCACCTGATTTCGCTGCGAAAGGCAGAAAAGCATGAAGCTCGCTACTACCGCCAAGTTGCCAAAGAAAACCTCGGCTAAGGTTGCCGACCGGGACAATCCTGCATGGACGGAGGAGATGCTCGGTCCGCCAGTTATCAAGCGTGGTCGGGGCCCACAGGCATCGCCAACCAAAGTGCTGACCTCCATACGTTTGGACGCGGACGTGCTCGAGTTTTTCAAGTCGCAAGGCGAAGGTTACCAATCGCGAATCAATGACGCCCTGCGCAAGGAAGTGAGGCGAAATTTAACTGGTCGTCCAAGCACGACAACGCGCAAGCGCGTTGCGGCTTGACTCCAGCGTTGAGGCTGTCAAATAATCTCGATTTGCTGAAACTTGTCAGGCGTGGGCGGCATCACGTGACACATCGCGGTTGGCAAACCAGCGTTCGAACTGGGTGCGGGTGAGCTGGTGGGTTTCGACCACGCGCCAGGTGCTATCGGCAACTGCGAGCTGGAACACAGACTTTGCCAAATCGACGGCAACGGTTGATGCTCTTGGCCAACAGAACGCGCATCGTCGGATTCACGGCAAAGAGCCGACTCCCCGCACTCTTCCCCGACCGCGAATTTGCGGAGGCCGGAGGCTTGATGGCGTATGGTCCGAGCCTCGCTTCAAACTTTCGGCGCGCCGCAACCTACGTAGACAAGATCGTCAAAGGTGCCAAACCTGCCGACCCCCCCGTCGAGCAACCTACGAAGTTCGAACTCGTGATCAACTTGAAGACCGCAAAATCGCTCGGACTCACGATTCCGCAGTCGGTGCTGCTGCGCGCGGATCAACTCATCGAATGAGAAACCGTCTTGTCACAAAGTCTTGGGCATTGACAACTAAGGCGCTGCCTCTCAAGAAACACCACCCAAGTGATTGATTCGTAATGGCGTATTCACGCGGGCTGTTCGGCGGCGACGAGTTTCATTCCCATTTTGGTGGCGCGCTGGGTCAGTTGCCGCAGCACACGTTCGCGGTAGCGTTCTTCGAAGTAGTCCTGGCCCAGATCGGTGTATTCCTCGCCCTTGGTCAGCATGGTGTAGATCAGCCGCGCCAGCTTGTGGGCTTCTTGCTAAATGTGGTCCCGTATCTTGCATTGCTGATAGTCGCGTAGGGCGCGCGCTTAGATTACTTCCGCTTCGTCGGCTATTGCAACCACCCCAACCACCCCAACCACCGGAAGCACGTTGATCATGAAACTTCACAAGCTGGGCGCACTTGTCCTGCTCGCCGTCATCGCGTCTGCCAGCCACGCTGCAGACCGCTTTGCCAGGATTGTTGAAGAGGGTGGCGAACCCACTGTCACCGCGGGCGGCTATGTGGTGAATCAGAAGCGCGTAGCGGTGCAGAAGGAACTTACGGCCCGACCGCCAACCGCGGACGAAGTCGGGGTCAGGTTGCCTGCAGGTGCCAAGCTGATGCTGGTCGAAACTGCCAGGCAGATTGCGCAGTACCACCCGGCATGGCGCATCTATCAATACCAGCTCGAGGCGCCTCGCGATGCAGTGGTCGCCCATTTCGTGGCATAGGGATTGATCTATGACGATAACAGCGGCCATCTGAAGTTCGCGAATTCGGGTGAAGACTTTGTCGACGGTCTGTCGCGCCAGGATCGGCACAATTTGCGCGTGTGGCGAAAGCCGCGCTAGTAGCGCTTTCGAATGGCAAGTTCCGGCGCGTCGCGCATGGACATTGCTTGCACGCAAAGCCGCTGCGTGACGGGTCTGGCTGATGTGCGCCGCGGGCCCGTTGAAGTCGGATGGTCCGGGCTTGATCGCGCATGAATTCGGTTACCCTGCAAGCATTCATCGACAGAGCACAGGAGCACGGGAACATCATGAAAACAATCGGCATTTTGTTGGTCCTTTTAGGGGCGCTTGGTCTCGCATATGGCGGATTCAGCTATACCCAGAACACCACGGCGGCAAAACTTGGCCCGATCGAACTCACCGTCAAGGAAACGAAAGACGTGAATGTTCCGCTGTGGGCTGGTATTGGCGCGATAGTTGTTGGCGGAGCGCTTGTACTCCTGGGCGGCAAGGGACGATAGCCAGCGGTTGTGGCCCGCTGACCATCTGGAGCGCCGACGAGGGATGGTGTCGCAGATCGAGACCTGACAGACGGCATGGCGGCAGCCGGGCCAGTGGCACACATCAAGAATTTGCGTACAGCGCGATGCAATTCTTAGAGGCAGGCGGAAATGAGGACGTCACATGATCCAGCGCGGCGAAAACTATTTGCAACGGCATTGGCAGCAGCACCGGCTGTCCTGTGGGCGCTGTCGGCCAGTGGCTGTGGCGGCTCGGCCATGAGCGATCGCGGATTGCGGTTTGCCTCACTGGACCAGGCCATGCAGGAGGCAGCACGGCTGGCGCAGGCGCGGGCACTGGACCCGGCCAGCGCGTGGAACTGGGCCCAGACCCTGGAGCATTGCGCGCAGAGCATCGAGTACTCGATGACGGGCTATCCGCAGGCCCGCTCGGCGCTGTTTCAGCGCACCCTGGGCGCGGCTGCGTTCAATGTATTCACCTGGCGCGGGCAGATGACGCATAGCCTGGATGAGGACATACCCGGCGCTCCGGCGCTGAACAGCGCGGCCAGTGTCGAAGCGGCACACCTGCGACTGCGCAAGGCAGTGCAGGATTTCGAGCAATGGCAGGGGCCCATGCGGTCGCATTTCGCCTACGGTCCGCTGGACAAGCCGCAGTTCGCGCTGGCGCATGCGATGCACCTGGCCAATCATTTCTCTGCCTTCGAGCCAGTGGCCTGAGCCGGCCATATGACACAGGCGACTGTCGCAAGCATTCGAACCAAAGGAGAATCCATGCTGGATCTGGCAACAGTGCAGAAAATACTCGACCCCTTGTTTCCGGGATTGATGGGCGTTCGACTGACCGAACTGGCAGCCGACCGGGTTGTCGCCGAGATGCTGGTGCGGCCCGACCTGTGCACCGCCGGTGGCATCCTGCATGGCGGTGCCTACATGGCGTTTGCGGACACCCTGGGTGCTGCAGGCACCGTGTTGAATCTGGGCGCGGGCAAAAAGACCACGACGACGGATTCAAGCACCAAGTTCATTGCCGGCGCCCGGGTGAACAGTACGGTGACAGGCGAGAGCCTGGCGCTGCATCGCGGCCGCACCACCATGGTCTGGCAGACCGCGATCCGCAACGCCGATGGCAAGCTGTGCGCACTGGTGACGCAGACGCAATTGATCCTTGAGCAGGCGTCGCCGTGAGCCGATTGCGCGCGCGGCAGCGCGGTGCTGCGATCCGTCGCCTGCAGGTTCCAGGAGCGTAGCGCGTGCTGGTGCGTGATGCCGGCGCGGCCGATTTCGCGCGGATCCTGCGGCTGAACGAGGAGTCGGTTCATTTCCTGAGCCCCATGGATCGCGACCGCCTGCAGAGCCTGCACGCCATGGCTGCCTACCACCGGGTGCTGGCGGATGCACGCGGCCAGGCCATTGCCTTCCTGTTGGCGCTGCGCGAAGGCTGCGCGTACGACAGCCCCAACTACGGCTGGTTCGCCCGGCGACTGCCGCGCTTTTTGTACATCGACCGCGTCGTGATCGCCGCGCAATCGCAAGGGCGTCGTCTGGGGCGTGTGCTTTACGATGACCTGCTGGCCCATGCACATGCCAATGGCGTCGAAACCGTCACATGCGAATTCGACACCGATCCGCCCAATGAGCCGTCGCGGCGTTTTCACGCCAGCTATGGCTTCCGGCAGATCGGCACGCACCGTGTGGGCGCATCGCACAAGGAGGTCGGCTTGCAGGCATTGCAGATTGGCGCTGGCATGGTCGACCCTGGCGCGTGGGCTGTGCCGGGGGCAATTTAGCAGGGGAGTAGACGCCATGCACACGACACCTCGTAGGGTTCCAATCTGTTTGCAGGCCGTCGGCGCGGTGCGCTGCCGGGCAGCAGTCAGTGCAGTGTCGCCAGTGGCCAGATTGTTTGCGATGGCGGCGCTGTTCGTCGTCGTGCAAGCCAGTGCCGCGCAGGCGTTGACGCCAACCGACGCGCAATACCCGAATGTGCTTTCGGCCACGGTTCGCTCCGCCGGTGCAAACACCTTTGATTTCGATGTGACGATTTCGTCGCGCTACGACACACCGCAGCGCTATGCCGACGGTTTTCGCGTCACGCGCACGACGGGTGAGGTGCTGGGCGAACGGACCTTGTGGCATGACCACCAGGGCGAACAACCCTTCACCCGCGACCTGTATGGCGTCAGGATTCCTGTGGGCATACGCGTCGTCCGCATCCAGGGCCGCGACAAGCAGCATGGCTACGGCGGCCAGGCGATCGACGTCAGGCTGCCGGGTCGCCCCTGAGCCGCAGGCGGAGCAAGCCGTTCAATGGACAAGCTGGATTTCAAGAAGGCGCTCAAGCCGCTGTACCTGCCGTCGGCCAAGGAAGTCAGCGTGGTCGATATTCCTGCGCTCAACTACCTGATGGTCGATGGCCGGGGCGACCCCAATACCAGTGCGGACTATCAGCACGCCGTGCAGGCCCTGTTCTCGGTTGCCTATGCGACCAAGTTCGCCGCCAAGAAGGGGCCATTGCAGACAGACTACGGCGTCATGCCGCTTGAAGGCCTGTGGTGGGCCGACGACCTGCGGGCCTTTGCGGCCGACGACAAGGCGAACTGGCAATGGACCATGATGATCATGCAGCCCGATTGCGTGCCCGACGCGCTGCTACGCGACACCATCGCCCAGGTCCGCAAGAAGAAGGACCTGCCGGCGCTCGAACGCCTGCGCATCGAGCGCTGGACGGAAGGACGATGCGCCCAGATCCTGCATGTCGGACCATTCACCGAGGAGGGTCCGACGATCGCGCGCCTGCACGCATGCATCGATGCACGCTCAGGCCTGCGGGGCAAGCACCATGAGATTTACCTGAGCGATATCCGGCGCTCTGACCCGGCGAACTGGAAAACCATCCTGCGCCAACCGATGGCGTGAGCCAGGACCGGGGCGCGGCGCGCCCAGGCCGGGCCTTGCGGATCACATGGCAGCGGCCAATTCCAGTTGCTTGAGACGGCGCGTGATGCGGTCCAGGAATTGCCGCGTCACATGCGACAGGCTGCGGTGCAACGGAATCACGATGCCCACCTCGATCGCATTGATCGCCTTGTTGGCCAGTGGGCGCCAGACCACCTCGCCGCGTTCGAGTTCGTCCAGGAAGCCGATCTTGGAGAAAAAGGAAATGCCGCGCCCGGCGATGATCATGCGCTTGGCCATCGTGGTGCTATTGCACGAAATGGCGGGCACCAGCTCGTCCCAGAAGCGCGAGAACTCAGGCTGCACCAGCGTATGGATGGGCGAGATGCGGCTGATCTGGATGAAGGCATGGCCGCGGCAATCGTCAAAGCTTATGCGCGACTGGCGCGCCAGCGGATGCGATGGCGCCATCACCACGCCGGGCGGAAACGGCGCCTTGGCAATCACCTCCAGCGTGGCGGGCAACTTGCCCAGGTAGCAGATGCCGATGTCGCTGTCGCCCGAAGCCACCCGATCAGGTACATCGCTGGGCATGGCCGACAGGATGCTATAGCGCACCGCCGGATAGCTGCCGGAGAATTCCTCCACCGCCGCCGGCAGGAAGTCGATCAGCAGCGAGTCCATCGCGGCCACCGACACATGGCCCTTGCGTTCGCCCTTGAGCGCGTCCAATTCGGTGCGCATCAGGTGAAAGTCGTGCAGCGTGCCGCTGATATGGCGGCGCAGCCGTTCGCCGGCAATGTTCAGGCGCATGCCGCTGGGCACCCGGTCGAACAGCTCGGTGCCCAGTTCTTCCTCCAGCCGCAGGATCTGCCGGTTTACTGCGCTGGACGCCACGAACAGGTTCTGCGCCGCCTTGCGAATCGAGCCGTGGCGGGCGACTTCCAGGAAATACTTCAATACGACGGCATGCATGGCCACAGGGTAGCGCAGCCGCCGGACCTCAGACGATGCGGTTGAACCACAACAACGACAGGCCGGCCGCGCCGATGGCGAACACGGCCGCCGCCAGCGCCAGCAGCGCCGACAGCTCGGTCTCCTTCTTTTCGACCTGCAATCGGGTGCTGAGTTTCTCGTAGGCCTTTTTTAGCGCATCGGCGTCGCCGGCGTAGTAGTACTCGGCCTGCGTCACGTTGGCGATGGCCTTGAGGCTGGGTTCGTCCAGCTTGAGGTACATCGACCAGCCTTCAAAACCGGGGATGACACCGTCCACCGTGCCCAGGCCGATCGAGTAGACGCGGATACCGCGATCGGCCGCCATCTTGGCCGCCTCCTGCGGGTCGACGCCGGTGGTGCGCCGCCCGTCGGTCAGCAGCACGATGGCGGCCGACTGGTAGGAGCCCGGCGCAACCGGAACGAACTCCTTCATCGGCTTGGACGGTGCCTCGTCGATGCTCTTGCCGCGTTTGCCATTGCCGTAGGTCATCTCGCCCAGGTCGATGCCATGGTCCGGGAACAGTTCGGACAAGGCCACCACGATGCCGCTTCCCACGGCGGTGCCGCGCTGCAGCTGGAATTTGTCGATGGCCGCAACCAGGTCTTCGCGCTGCAGCGTGGCGGGCTGCACGACCGTGGCCGTGCCGGCAAAGGTGACGATGCCGACCTTGATGTTGCGTGGCAATTCCTTCAAAAATGCCTTGGCCGCGTCCTGCGCAGCAACGATTCGGTTGGGTTTGATGTCGGTTGCGCGCATGCTCAGCGACACGTCGATCGCCAGCATCACCGTGGCCTGGTTGGAGGGCAGGGAGACCACCGCGGTGGGCCGCGACGCTGCCAGCAAGGCGGTGGCCATGGCGAGCAGGAACAGTGCGGGTGGCACATGCCTGCGCCAGTGCAGGCCGGCGCCCATGGCCTGCTTGACGAGGTCGACGCTGGCGAAACGCAGCACCAGCCTCTTTTTGCGCCGCAGCAACCAGACATAGGCCACGACCAGCAGCGGCACGATCCACAGCAGCCAAAGATACTGCGGCCAAAGAAACGACAGCGGAAGCGTCATGTTTCCCTTTCGATCGGGCCTGGTCTGCCTGGTTATGCGGCCATACGCGCCATGGTCGGGCTTGCGTCAATCACCGGCATCGATGGATGCTCACACCAGTATCGAGCATCCAGCGCCCGAACGCACGCCGATTCTGGTGCCGGACACCCGCGCCCTGGCCGGTCTATTCCAGGTTGCTGCCCAGCACCGACGGCGTGAACCCGGGCGCGCTGTCGGGACGTTCGCCGTTGACCCATTGCATCAGCATGTGGGCCGGCATGGGGCGGGCAAAAAAGAAACCCTGCAGCTCGTCACACTGCATCTCCAGCAGGATGTCGCGTTGCCCCTGTGTCTCCACGCCCTCGGCCACGACACGCAGGCCCAGTGCATGCGCCAGCCGGATCACGGCGTCGACGACGGCGCGCGCGTCCGCGCTCGATTCGAGGTCGAGCACGAAGCTGCGGTCGATCTTGAGCTGGCGCGCGGGCAGCTTGCGCAGGTAGCTCAGGGATGAGTAACCGGTGCCGAAGTCATCAATGGACAGGAAAACCCCCAGCTGCGCCAGGCCCTCGAAGGAGCGCAGGGTGGTCTTGACATCCTCCATCGCCACCGATTCCGTGATTTCGCACAGCAGGTGCGACGGATCGACGTCATGGCGCTTCAACGCGGCTTCGATCCGGCGCACCAGCTGCGGGTCGCGCAACTGGTGCGCCGACAGGTTGATGGCCACCCGCATGCTGACGC
>JBBKVW010000457.1:0-2590 GCA_037968655.1 Burkholderiaceae bacterium | reverse complement strand
CTGCTCCAAGCGCCGCGCCGGCCAGCGCGCCCGCATGGGTCGTCAGCGTGCAGTTCAAAGTGGTGGCCAGCAGTTGTGCCCAGCTGGCGCTGCGGGCGCCGCCGCCGACCAGTGACAGTTCGCCGGCTTGCGTTTGTGCATCAATCGACAGTGTCTGGTAGCCGTCGAGCAGGCCGAACCCCACCCCTTCGACCACGGCGTAAGCCAGCGCGGCGCGATCGTGGGAGTGGGTCATGCCGAACAGCACGCCCTGGGCGAACGGATTGTTGTGCGGTGAACGTTCGCCCGACAAATAAGGCAGGAACACGGGTGCATCGCGCCGTTGTTGCCCGCTCAGCTGCTCTGCCTGCGCCATCAGTTGCGCCACGTCGGCAAAACCGAAAGCGCCGGCCGCCCAGCTGACGGCGCTGGCCGCGCTGAGCATCACCGACATCTGGTGCCAGCGCATGGGCAGGGCATGGCAAAAAGCATGCACTGCGTGGTCCGGGTCTGGCCGGTAGCCGTCGGTATTGACGAACACCACGCCCGAGGTACCCAGCGATACGAAGCCCTGGCCGTTGGCGACGCGTCCCATGCCGATGCTGCTGGCAGCGTTGTCGCCGGCGCCACCGGCAATCGGTATGCCGCTGGGCAGGCCCCAGGCCTGCGCCACATCGGCACGCAATTGCCCGGACACGGCGCTGCCGTCGACCAGGTCGGGCATCTGTTGCGTCTGCAATCCGCAGGCGTCGAGCAATTCGCTCGACCAGGCCCTGTCGCCGATGTCCAGCCACAGCGTGCCGGAGGCGTCAGAGTAGTCGGTGACCGTCTCGCCGCACAGGCGCAGCCGCAGGTAGTCCTTGGGCAGCAGGACTTTGGCCACCTGGTCGAACAGCGCTGCTTCGTTGTCGCGCACCCAGCACAGCTTGGGCGCAGTGAAGCCTGGCATCGGCAGATTGCCGGCCAGCCGGGTGATCTGAGGCATTGTGCTGGTCAAGGCCGCGCACTGGGCCGCGCTGCGGCCGTCGTTCCACAGCATCGCTGGGCGCAGCACGGCATGCAGGCGGTCCAGCAGTACCGCACCATGCATCTGGCCGGACAGGCCGATCGCGCGCAGCTGGCGCAATTGCGGCGCATGGGACTGTGCCATTTTGCGCATGCCGGTATCGAGCGCGTTCCACCAGGCCAGTGGGTCCTGCTCTGACCACAGGGCCTGTGGATGCTGAATGGTCAGCGCCACTGCGCTTGTGGCCAGCACCTCCTGGCGCTCGGACAGCAACAGCAGCTTGAGCTCGGACGTGCCCAGGTCGATGCCGAGGTACACGGCGAGGGCCTATTCGGCGGACCCGAACCGGGCCTTGGCCTGCTGGCGAAATTCCTTGGGCGTCATGCCCTTGATCTCCAGGAACCGGCGGTTGAAATTGGCTACGTTGTTGAAGCCGGCGTCATAGCAGACATTGGTGATGTAGCGGTCGGTCTCCATCAACAGCAGGCAGGCCTTGTGCACGCGCAGCTGGTTGACGAAACTGGTAAATGTGTTGCCGGTAGCACGCCGGAAATAGCGCGAAAAGCTGCTCTCGCTCATGCCAACGCGCTGGCACAGCTCGGCCATTGAAAAGGCCTCGCAGTAATGCTCGTTCAGGTAGTCCACGATGCCGCTGATCTTGGCCAGCGCCTCGTCGTCGTCGAAACTTTGCAGTTGCACATTGGACAGCAGGCGATAGTCGGTGCAATCGGCCAGCAATGCGAGCAGTTCGACGAATTCCGCAAAGCGCTTGAGGCCACTCGAATGCTTGATGCTCTGGCGCCTTTTGAGCACATCGTCGCTCAGGCCAAAGAACTCGACGCCATGGCGCGCACGCTCCAAAAGCGGCAGGATTTCTCCGAGTTCGGGAATCAGCGCCGCACCCTGGCGCAGCGGCTGGTCGGAAAACTGCAGCACCATGTCACGCAACGCGACGCCTTCGGACGGCACGTTCGACGATATCCAGTTGTGTGGCAGGCGCGGCCCCGTCATGACGAGATGGCCCGGCTCGAAGGTGCCGATGTAGTCGCCGACAAAGACCTTGCCACTGGTGGCCACGATCAGGTGCAGTTCGTATTCTTCGTGGTAGTGCCAGCGCACCAGTTGGTTGGGAAACCCGTGTTCCAGGCAGCGCACGGTAGCGAAGCTGCCCTGTGGCTCATAGCCCAGGTCGGCGCTGCGCGCAGTTTCGTGCTCCAGCTCCGGGCCGCGGGTATGGACGTGGTTCACGGATTCGACTTGAACGGTAGTGTGGTTGGCTACAGGACTGGGCCTGCGGATGCTGGTATTCATCTTAGCCGCAATGCGCGCGCATGACATCAGGTTTGCGCCGTCCACGTTCAGTGTTTGTGCAGTGATGCAGGCCGACTCGGCGCTGGCCAGGAACACCGCCGCGTGCGCCAGTCAGCAGGGCGTTGCGACGAGCCAGGCGTCGCGGCGCGCGCATCGACTCAGCCGGCGATGAACAGCACCACCCGTGCACTGGCGCGGCGGATCGCATGCTCAAGCGCAGGGTTGCCGGCCAGGGAGCCCCACAAGACCGGGTCGCGGCAATAGGCAGCCAGCGGGTCGGCGCTGCGCAGCATG
>JBBKVW010000456.1:0-8466 GCA_037968655.1 Burkholderiaceae bacterium | reverse complement strand
GGACGACATCGAGATACTCATGGGAACTCCTGTTGGGGGTGCAGAAAACGACCTTCATGCTAACCGCATTGCGCCGGCGATGTGCCATGTGGCATTGCCGGCAGGCGCATGAAGCCAGTCGGGCGCCAAGGCACAATGTGCGCATGAATATCGTGATTCTGGATGACTATCAGGATGCAGTGCGCAAACTTGCATGCGCGAGCAAACTGGAGACCTATTCGGCAAAGGTCTACACCAATACGGTCAAGGGCATGGGTCAGTTGTCGATTCGCCTAAAGGACGCTGACATCCTTGTCTTGAACCGCGAACGCACCCATTTGACACGCGCGATCATCGACAAGTTGCCCAAGCTCAAACTGATCGTGCAGACCGGTCGAATCGGCGAGCATGTAGATGTGCAGGCCTGTACCGAGCGAGGGATTGCCGTGGCTGAAGGCACTGGGTCGCCGTTGGCGACAGCGGAATTGACTTGGGCACTGGTCATGGCGGCCATGCGCCGCCTGCCCCAGTACATTGGCAATCTCAAGCACGGGGCCTGGCAACAGTCCGGACTGAAAGCGGCATCCATGCCATCCAATTTCGGTCTGGGCAATCTGCTGGCAGGCAGGACGCTGGGCATCTGGGGTTACGGCAGAATCGGCAAACTCGTGGCTGAGTATGGGCGTGCGTTTGGCATGCATGTGATGGTCTGGGGCAGGACCAATTCGATTTCACTGGCCGCCAAGGACGGATATGCCACCGCACCCAATCGCGAGGCCCTGTTTGCGCACAGTGATGTACTCAGCCTGCACTTGCGCCTGAATTCTGAAACTCGAGGCATGGTCAGGCTGGACGACCTTTCCAGCATGAAACCAACTGCTTTGCTGGTCAACACTTCGAGGGCAGAGTTGATCGAACCCGACGCACTGATTGCTGCGCTCAATCGAGGCAGACCCGGTATGGCCGCGGTCGATGTCTTCGAGGCAGAGCCCATACTGCAGGGCCATGCCCTGCTGCGAATCGAAAACTGCATTTGCACGCCGCACATCGGCTATGTCGAACAGGAGAACTACGAGCGCATGTTCAGCGAAGCGTTTGACAACGTCGTCAACTTCATCCGAGGCACTCCCAGCAATATCGTGAACCCCGGGGCATTGCAGGTGCGTCGCTGAACTTCTTGGCCACGGCAGGCAGTTCCACCGGCCACACTTCAGCTGTCCGAGCCGGGCTTTTTGTAGCTGCCTACTTCGGTCAAATCAAAGTCGATGAGGTTGTCTTGCGGTGAATCCGAAAACGGCAACATCGACGTGGCGTCGTAGGAGCCAACGTGCGGCAGCATCATGGTGGATGCGTTGTCCGTCGCAAACAACTCTGACAGGTCTATGTCGACCTGCCCAGCGGCATCGATCTGCTGCAATGGAGCCGCGATTGCACTCGGCCGGCCAGACACATTGGCATGAACAGCTCGAGCCACTGCATGCAACATCAGCAAATCTCGAAATGCGGCCAGATCGAACAACGCTCCAGAGCCCTGGTCTGGCGAGCGCAAGATCAGACGCTCAACTGTGTCCACACCATTGGGTTTGCCCCAGGCGGCGATCAGACGGTCAACCGCACCCGGATACTCTTCCAACGAGCGTCCTTGCGCACCGAAACGGGAGAACTCCGGCAATACGCTATTGAACTGCCGGCTGAATTCGCCACGCAAGTGGTCGTAGTCCGCGTTCAGGCCGAGCGAGTGAAACAACTTGAATAAATCGAGGTAGATCTGCGGACTCGATGCACCGTCCTGCGCAATTTGCGCCTCGAGCGCCTGCACCGCCTGATCGGTCTGTCCGAGCGTGACAAAAAACTCGGCCCTCTGGCGCACATCGATCAATTCGTCCGACAGGATCCGCTTTTTCACAGGCACTGATGCCAATGCAACCGTTGCGGGCGCCACTTTTTTGGCTTTGGCCACTGCCATCGGCAGTGTGTCAGTCGCCGCGCGAACCGCATTGCCCGAGGCACCCGATTGCATCAATCGGTCAAATGTCGACGCGCTCATTTCAACCAGACTGACGTCGACCTGGGTGTTGGCAGTGCTTTGATGAGCGCTGCCAAACTCCCGCACCATCGGCTGTGTCGGTTCCAGCGGCAACTGATACGTCGCCTCTATCGCTGCCGGCTGGGACAAGGGGGCCGGAACAGATAGGGCAGACAGTTCGGAGTCCCTTATCGGAGCCTCCTGAAGGGTCGATTCGGGGCTGGGCACCAGTGACTCACCGAACCAGCTTGACTCAGGAGGTTCCGGTCGCCTGCTGATGCGGGTCAGGAGGTAGGCAATGGCCAGCAGACACAACAACAACGACCCGAACAGCACATAAATTACAGGATTACTAAAGCGATCCGCCTGCGCCTTGTCCAGCCGATTCCTGACGTCCAGCAGGCTTGCCTGGTTTTTCTGTGCCAAGACCAACAGTGAATTCACGCTGGCCTCCAGCCGCTCCAGCCGTTGGGCTTCGCGTGCGTCGCGCTCGGCTTCTTCGGTCGAAAGCGGCGCTGATGTCGACTCCAGTGTTGCGACGCGCTCGGACAAGGACTCCAGGGGATCGAGCTTGAGCCGTGCTTGACCAGATGCGGCAACCGGCGCGGCTGGCGTCTGCGCCTTCACTGGCTCGCTGCGAGGTGTGGCGCTCTTGCGTTGAGGCGATGCCGCGGGCGCCTTCGCGATTGGTGCGGCGACAGGAGCAGGAGCAGCCAGACCCGGCGGTGGTGAATTCGCAGTTTGCGTGCGTCGCACAGACGGGCGTGCCTTGGGTTGCGCAGGTGTCACAGTTGCCTGTGCCGACCGTGCAGCGGCTGCCAAGCCATCCGCCGCAGACGCCAACGGTCTTTCTCTGCTGTTGGCCGATGGCGCAGTAACCGTTGAACTCGGGTCGACCAGCGGCACTGCAGCAACGCGTGGCACCACAGGAGTTGCCTGTTCGCTGACGAAGTCGGCCAACAACACATACCGTCGGCTGCTCATCTGCGCGCAACCGGCGCGCAAATAGATGGTCACGATGGGCTCATCCACCCGGCTGTCGGAACTCACACGCAGGTTGAAGTTCAGCGGCGCGGCGGTTGGCTCCAGCCGGACACGCACCCGTGACGGGTTTTGACGCGTATCGCCATGAAATACGTCAGCTTCAAAGCAGGCACTTGTGATACTTTGATCTGGATCGAGTTGCACCTGGATCGTGACATCCAATGCGCGCCCGATCAGCGCTGCTCCCTGCACCCGACCCAACGTCAGCGCATGACCGTCAAGTCCCGTCAACAGGAGCAACAGCATCAAGCACAGGCGCGACAAGCCGTACCACGGGGGCGCTGCGCGCATCGTTCGCAGTCGAATGTCAGTGAACATGCCGCCCCGTACTTGCTCCGCTAGACGCCGCAGATTGCCACTCATCGCCGCGTTGGCGCGCGCGCATGTGCTGCACTGGACGGAGTATCGATAACAAAACTCCCCTGAAACCCTGCATCTTTCGCAACACTGCGGGCATGCACGCGCACCGGGCGGCTTTGCGACAGGCGCTGCGGGTTGGGGATCTGCTTGGTCATGAGTGGAAATATTCTCGCACGGCCGGGGCAGCCCGGAACCGCAGCTGGTGCGCTAGTTGCAGTTACATTGGCGAATCGATCAATAATCCAACACATGATCGTCCAGTTCCAAAGCACCGCCGTAGTTGGCACCGGCGCCATGGGTCGCGGCATAGCGCAGATGGCGGTGCAGGCCGGCAGTCGCGTCCTGTTGTTTGACATTCAGCCTCAAGCCAGCCAACAGGCACACACGGATATCTGCCATCAATGGGACAGGCTGTGCCAGAAGGGTCGACTCGACGAGGCACAAGTTGACGCTTATAAGGCGAGGCTGTCCTGCGCCGGCGCCTTGGTGGAACTGGCCCAGTGCGATCTGGTCGTGGAAGCCATCGTGGAGCGCCTCGACGCCAAAGCGGCACTGCTTGTTGCGCTGGAGGGAATCGTCGCGGAAACGGCGGTGCTGGCGACCAATACCTCGTCGCTGTCCGTGACTGCAATTGCCGCCCGGTTGAAGCACCCTGCGCGCTTTGCCGGCCTGCACTTTTTCAATCCGGTGCCCTTGATGAAGGTGGTAGAAGTCATCGCCGGTCTGGCCACCGCGCCAGACGTTTGCAACGATCTGAGCATATTCGTACGCCAGATGGGCCATACCCCAGTGCAGGCAGCCGATACGCCTGGCTTCATCGTCAATCATGCCGGACGAGGCTATGGAACCGAAGCCTTGCGCATCGTGGGCGAGAACATCACCGATTTCGCCACCATCGACCGAATCTTGAGAGACCAGGTCGGATTCAAACTGGGACCGTTCGAGCTGATGGATCTGACCGGCCTGGATGTTTCGCATCCGGTGATGGAGTCGGTGTATCGGCAGTATTACGACGAACCGCGCTACCGACCAAGCCCGATTGCGGCGCAACGTGTTGCGGGTGGTGTCGTCGGCAGAAAATCCGGCCATGGTTTTTATCGCTACCCCGAGGGCGCGGCTGAAGTGCCGCCGGAGCCAAAGGTTCCGCAGATTGGCGCCATGGCGCCGGTATGGGTCTGCCCGCGAGCCGCCCGCCGCGCGCAGTTGCTGCAACTGCTCAAGAACCTGGATGCCGAAATCGAGACTGGCCAGAGTCCCTCGCCCGCGGCGCTGACCCTCGTTGCGCCGTTGGGTTTCGATATCACCACCGTCGCGGTGGTCGAGCGCCTGGACCCGTCACGAACGGTTGGCATCGACATGCTGGTCGACGACGATGCGACGCGCCGCCGGGTACTGGCGACCAATCCCGCTACGCGCGCCGACATGCGTGACGCTGCGCACGCGCTGATGGCGCGTGACGGCAAGGCAGTCAGCGTGATTCGCGACAGCGGCGGTTTTGTGACGCAGCGCGTCGTGGCAAGCATCGTCAATATCGCGGCCGACATGTGTCAGCAGGCGATTTGCTCACCCGCCGATCTGGAGGCCGCAGTCAAGCTCGGACTGGCCTACCCATTGGGGCCGCTTGAGATGGGCGATCGCTACGGCGCGCCCAACTTGCTGGAGGTACTGTTCAACATGCAGACCGTGTACGGCGATCCGCGCTATCGCCCCAGCCCGTGGTTGCGCCGGCGCGCCGCTCTCGGGCTGAGTCTGTTGCACCAGGAAGCGTGATTGGCACGCAGGCCAACGCCGCCTGGCGCCGGCCTTGTAGACTAATAGCAGTACTTTCAGTCACCCATAAGACAGGCCATGGACGAGCCCATACTTAACATCGAAGAACGTGCAGCAATCAACTCCGGTCGCTGGTTCAGTTCACTTTCTCCTTCCCTGCGACACGACATTCTGCGATGCGCCTACGTCAAACGCTTTTCCAATGGCGCGCTTATCTGTGCACGGGGCGAGCCACCGGAAGAATGGATTGCCTGCGCCAAGGGCGCGGTGCGGGTGAGTTCTACCTCGATCTCAGGCAAGCAGGTGACGCTGACCTATGTCGAACCCGGAATCTGGTTCGGCGATGTGGCCATATTCGACGGCGACCGGCGAACCCACGATGCCTATGCGCATGGCGATTGCACCATGCTCTGCGTTGCCCGCGCCGACCTGATGAAAATCCTGGCGCAGCATGTCGAGTTGTACCAGGCCATGCTGCAGCTACAGGCGCGCCGCATCCGCCAGTTGTACGGCCTTGTCGAAGACCTCAACACCTTGCCATTGCGCGCCCGACTGGCCAAACAACTGCTGCATCTGGTTCGCAGTTATGGTGTTGCCAATCTGGCCAATGCGCAGGAAATGCGCATCAGCCTGCACCTGGCGCAGGAGGAACTGGCGCAATTGCTGGGCGCGTCACGCCAGCGTGTAAACCAGGAGCTCAAGTCGATGGAGCGCGAGGATTGCATTCGCATCGAGCCAAGTGGACTCATCGTGCGCAGCAGTGCAGCGCTGATGCGCATTGTCGAAGCCGATCATTAAGGCTGCGGGTCACAAGATCGACATGAGCGACTTCAGCCATTTTGTCGGCACCCAGCCCGTCAGCGAGAAGCACCAGTTCGATATCGGCGTGCTGGCGAACTGGCTGGAGTCGAACCTGGACGGATTCTCCGGGCCGCTTTCGGTAGAGATGTTCAAGGGCGGCCAATCCAACCCTACGTACAAGCTCCTGACCCCGACGCGTCACTACGTCTTGCGCGCCAAGCCGGGGCCGGTGGCCAAGCTGCTGCCCTCGGCGCACGCAGTCGAGCGGGAATTCAAGGTCATGGGTGCCTTGCATGGCACCGACGTGCCGGTCGCACGCATGTATTGCCTGTGCGAAGACGAATCAGTGATCGGACGGGCGTTCTATGTGATGGAGTTCGTACAAGGCCGCGTGTTGTGGGACCAGTCCCTGCCTGGCATGTCCAATTCGGAACGCGGCGCCATCTACGACGAAATGAACCGCGTCATCGCGGCCTTGCACTCGGTTGATTACCAGGCCCGGGGCTTGTCGGACTTCGGCAAGCCGGGCAACTATTTCGAACGCCAGATCGGTCGATGGAGCAAGCAGTACATCGCATCCATCACCCAGGACATTTCCGAAATGAACCAGTTGATCGACTGGTTGCCGGCCAACATTCCGGACGGCGCCCGCGACACCGGCATGACCCGCATCGTGCACGGCGACTTTCGGCTCGATAACCTCATGTTCCACCCGAGCGAGCCGCGCGTGCTGGCGGTGCTGGACTGGGAACTTTCCACGCTGGGCCACCCGCTGGCCGACTTCAGCTACCACTGCATGGCCTGGCACATACCGCCGGGATCGTTTCGCGGACTGGGCGGCATCGATGTGGCCAGCCTGGGCATTCCAGGCGAAGATGCCTATGTTCGGAGCTATTGCGAGCGCACCGGATTTTTCACCCCCGAGTCACTGCAGGCCGATTGGAACTTCTACCTCGCCTACAACCTGTTCAGGCTGGCTGCCATCGTCCAGGGCATTGCCAAGCGTGTTGAGGCGGGAACCGCCTCCAGCGCACAAGCGGCCAAGACAGCCCAGGGCGTTCGACCGCTGGCCGAACTGGCCTGGCAATTTGCCCGGCGCGCCTGAGCTGCCGGGCCAGGCGCAAGTTGCGATCACCGTACTTTAAGGAGCACCCTATGGATTTCGATTTCTCTCCCCGCACCAAGGAACTGCAAGTTCAGGTCCAGCGTTTCATGGACGAACATGTCTATCCGGCCGAACCAGAATACAAGGCCGAAATGCTGGCCAACACCGAAGCTGGCAAGCGCTGGTCGCCATTGCAGACAATCGAGAAACTCAAGCCCAAGGCCAAGTCGGCTGGTTTGTGGAACCTGTTCCTACCGGTAGATAGTGCCTCCGCGTCCGGTTATTCCGGCGCCGGCCTGACCAACCAGGAGTATGCGCCGCTGGCCGAAATCATGGGCCGTGTGTCATGGGCCAGTGAGGTGTTCAACTGCTCGGCGCCAGACACCGGCAACATGGAAACCATTGCGCGCTATGGCTCGGAAGAAAACAAGGCGCGCTGGCTCAAACCCTTGCTGGACGGCGAAATCCGCTCGGCCTTTGCGATGACCGAGCCCGATGTCGCCTCCAGCGATGCCACCAATATCGAGACCCGGATCGAGCGCGACGGCGACGACTATGTCATCAACGGGCGCAAGTGGTGGATCTCTGGCGCCGCCGATCCGCGTTGCTCCGTCTACATCACCATGGGCAAGACGGACCCGCAGGCACCTCGCCATTCGCAACAAAGCATGGTGCTGGTGCCGGCCGACGCCAAGGGCGTGCGCGTCATCCGCCCGCTCAGCGTGCTGGGTTACGACGACGCACCGCATGGGCACGTCGAAATGGTGTTCGAGAACGTGCGGGTTCCGGTTGGCAACATCCTGCTTGGTGAAGGCCGCGGCTTCGAAATCGCGCAGGGTCGCCTCGGGCCTGGGCGCATCCACCACTGCATGCGCCTGATCGGCGTGGCCGAGCGGGCACTGGAACTGATGTGCAAGCGGGCATCGTCACGGGTTGCCTTTGGCAAGACCGTCGCATCGCAGACCGTCACACAGGAGCGCATCGCCGAGGCGCGTTGCAAGATCGACATGGCGCGCCTGCTCACGCTCAAGGCGGCCTGGTTGATGGATATCGCAGGCAACAAGGTGGCCAAGAACGAGATCGCGATGATCAAGGTAGTGGCGCCCAGCATGGCCTGCCAGGTGATCGACTGGGCCATGCAGGTGCACGGCGGCGGCGGCATGTGCGACGATTTTCCGCTTGCAATCGCCTATGCCCATGCACGCACGCTTCGCTTTGCCGATGGTCCGGACGAGGTGCATCGCAATGCGATCGCCAAGATGGAACTGGGAAAGTACGCGGTTGATCCGAAGCCACACTAAGAGCTGGCAAGGCGCATCGACGCGCCTAATCGGGTTGGTGCATCGTTGCAATTGTGGCTGCCGACCAAGGTGACGTAGGT
>JBBKVW010000455.1:0-7249 GCA_037968655.1 Burkholderiaceae bacterium | reverse complement strand
GGTCCGGCGCGTTCGCCGTATCGCGTTCTTGGAAATCTCTGAGTCTTTGAGCATCGTGTCCACGATTGATTGCGTGCACACGATCTTGTGAGACAACGCTCATCCGTTCAAGATGCGTTTACCGGACGGATACCCCCAACTCGCGGTAGATCCGTTTGTGGTTCCAGCCGAAGTTCTTCACATTGCGCAGGTACAGGTAGCACAGACCGAATCCCCAGTTGCGGTGGTGGTCCGTCAAGCGCATCAGCCAGTTGGCAATGGCTTCGTTCCCGGCGTTTGTTTGCACTCGTAGCGGTAGCAGGATTCGCTGACCACGAACGCCGCGCAGGCCACCCAAATGGGGATGCTGCGTTGCTCAACCGCATGCTTGGCCATCTCGCGCCTTCGAGACGGCCTCACCACTTTTTTGCGAGTGCCTCCGCCACGATCTCCGACTTGAGCTTTTCCTCCAAGTACATCTTCTTGAGGCGCCGGTTCTCGTCTTCGAGTTCCTTCATGCGCGACATCATGGAGGTGTCCATGCCACCGAACTTGGCCCGCCACTTGTAGAAAGTAGCGGTGCTGATCCCCACCTCCTGGCAGATCTCAGGCACAGCCAGACCGGCCTCAACACGCTTCAACGCAGCCATGATTTGGCTGTCCGTAAATCTTGATTTCTTCACGTAGAACTTCCTTCTTGGAAAATTCTACTTCTGGGACCTTTGGTTTTTCGGGGGAATTACCCAACAAAATGGAATCGGATAAGGGAAAATACTGATCACAAATGATCGTAAACGAACAAAAATAGCGCAGATACGAAAATTTAGTTGAGTCGCAATTTCAATCCATAACCACAGCAGGAGACCCGATGTCCACTTTCATTAATCGAACAGCGCTGACGCTTGGCGCCTTGGTTGCAGCCACGGCCTTGTCTGCTACAGCGCGCGCAGCCGATGTAGCGCTGCTGCCGAACGGCTTGCTGCAGCCTACTTCCACGGAGCAGACGGTGCCGAACCAGTTCAAGAAGGCTCCGCCGTGGCGCATTGGCGTGTCGTTTGGCGGTGTGGGCAACACTTGGATCGTGCAGATGTTCCAGGAAATGAAATACGAGGCCTCGCTCCACAAGGAAATCGGAGATTTCACCATCGTGGAGGCCAACTGGACGCCGGCCAAGCAGGTGGCCGATGTTGAGGACTTGATCACGAAAAAGGTCGACTTGATTATTCTTGCCCCGATCTCGACCGCCGGAGGGGCGCCCCTCGTGGAGAAGGCTGCCAAGGCGGGGATTCCGGTGGTGGTATTTGCTGGAAAGGCCGAGCAAGTCGCTACGGTGATTGGCGCGGGTGGAGAGGTTTTCGGGCGTCAGGGCGGTGAATATCTCCGCAAGGAACTCAAGGGGAGGGGTAGCGTCTGGGCTTTTCGAGGTGTGGCGGGGGTTGACGAGGAGACTTGGCGCTACGAGGGTTTTCGCAAGTCACTGGCAGGATCGGACATCAAGATAACCCATGAGGTGTTTGGTGATTGGAACTACGCCAAAGCAAAGACGCTCTGCGAAAACCTGGTGCTGTCTGGCGAGTCTGTGGATGGCATCTGGTTCTCCGGTGCGGAAATGACGCGGGCCTGCCTTGATGTGTTCAAGGACAGCGGCAAGGCGCTGGTGCCGATGACCGGCGAAGGAAACAATGGCTTCCTTCGTGCCTGGAAGAAGACTGGCGTGAAGAGTGTTGCACCCGTCTTTACCCCGGGCTTAGGCGCTGCGGTGGTGCGAGCTTCGGTGGCGCTGCTCGAAGGCAAGCCGCTCTACAAGTCATACTTTTCGTCGCCAGCGCCGATTGGTCAGGGCGACATCGACAGGTTTTATCGACCGGATCTCAACGATGCCTACTGGGTGCCCTCTACGCTGCCTGACGCCAAATTGAAAGAACTGTTCCACCGCTAAAGGTTGCGCGTCATGCAAATGCAAATCGAAGCACCGAGCGGCCAGGTGCCAGTGGGGAGTGGGCCGCGCGATCTGATCGTCGTTCGCGGTGTCTCCAAAACGTTTGGCTCGACCACCGCACTCAGCAACGTGAGCCTTGCCGGGCGAGCAGGGTCGATCCATGCGATCACAGGCGAAAACGGGGCTGGCAAGTCCACGTTGATGAAGTTGCTTGCAGGTGTATACCAGCCCGACGAGGGTGAGCTGCTGATCGGCGGGCGGGCGGTTCATCTGAACAGTCCGGCTGCGGCGCGCCGCGCCGGTGTCTCGACCGTGTTCCAGGAGTTGACGGTGTTGCCCAACCTGACCGTCGCCGAGAACCTGCTGTTGGGGCGTGAGCCAACGCGAATGGGCTTGCTAAGCCGTGGCGAGATGTTGCGCGAGGCGCGCGAGGTGCTGGGCCGAATCGGCATCGACCTGGACCCACAAAGATCTTGCGGCAGCCTGACCGTTGGTGAACAGCAGCTGGTGGAAATCGCCAAGGGGGTATCCACCGAAGCGACGGTTTTCATTTTCGACGAACCGACCGCGCCGTTGAATCGCGCCGAGGTCGAGAAGCTGGAGACGCTGCTCAAGTCGCTCAAGTCGCAAGGCAAGCTGGTTTTTTACATTAGTCATCGGCTGGATGAGATTTTCAGGCTTTGTGACACGGTCACCGTGCTGAAAGATGGGCAACTGGTGAGTACCGAGCCCATTGAGGCGCTCACCACAGATCGACTGATAAATCTGATGGTCGGCCGCCCCTTGGTGGCGCTGTTTCCGCCGCGGCACCGCTGCGAGCTCGGCTCGGCCGCGCTGGACGTGCGCACGCTCACGCTCGAGCCCCACGGCCCGACCACCAGCCTACTGCTGCGTCGTGGCGAAATCGTCGGCTTGGGCGGTCTGGAAGGACAGGGGCAGCACGAGATTGTGCGTGCCCTGGCTGGCGTGTTGCATCCTTGGCGCAGCGATATCCGGCGGACGGAGCCCGATGGCGAAACCTCGAGCTTCGATCCGTGCGACGGCGTGGTGCGCGTTGTGAAGCGGGGGGTGGGGCTGATTCCGGAGGATCGCAAGCTCGAAGGGCTGTATCTGGATCTCCCGATCCAGGACAACGTGTGGCTTGGTGAGCTGCGTGGCATGGGTCTGCTGCGCAAGGCGCCCCGTGACCGTTTGGTGGTTGAGCGCATTGCCGGGCGGATGCAATTGCGCGCCCGCGATCTGGCGCAGGATGTGGGCGCCTTGTCGGGGGGCAACCAACAAAAAGTGATGATCGGGCGCTGGCTCGCGGCCGGCGTCGACACCTTGCTCATTGAGCAGCCCACCCGCGGAGTAGACGTTGGTGCCAAGGCGGAAATCTATGGCTTGCTGCGCGAGTTCGTGCAGCAGGGTGGGGCGGTGCTGGCGCTGTCCAGCGACCTGCTCGAACTGATCGGGCTTTGCGACCGGATTCTTGTCGTGCGTGGCGGGTGCATCGTGGGCGACGTGAAGGCCGAGACGGCCACTGAAGAAGGTCTTCTCGCGCTGGCGCTTTCCGACACCGCGCCAGCAATACCTGTTTCGTTTGACGTGAGTGAGGTTGAGGCATGAAACTGTCAATGCGCTCGGGAGCCAACCGCTACACCGTTGGTTTGCCGCTGCTACTTTTCGCCGTTCTGGCGGTGCTGGCGCCCAATTTTCTGGAGCCGCAAAACCTTGCCAATGTCGGTGGCCAGGTGACGACGTTATTGATTGTGTCCCTGGGCCAACTTGTGGTGGCGCTGGTCGCTGGCATTGACCTGTCGGTGGGCTCAGTGATCAGTCTTGCCGGCTGCATCATTGCGACCCAGCCGGATCCAGTCTGGGGCCTCGCGTTGGCGCTGGCCATGGGTTTGGTCGTTGGTGTGGTGAATGGAGTCGGCGTTGCCATGGGCGGTATTCACCCACTGGTAATGACGCTGAGTTCAATGACATTCCTGCAGGGCTTCGCGTACCTGGTCCTCCCGATCCCCGGTGGGCGGGTGCCGAGCAACCTGGGTGCCCTCGCGAACGACACTCTCTGGGGTGTGCCGCAACCCCTGCTATGGTGCTTGGTGTGCGCGGGGTTGATCGGCCTGTTGCTCTACCGCTCGCGTCTGGGGATGCACATTTTCGCAGTCGGCGCGAATCCGCGTAGCGCACACCTTAACGGGGTGCGTGCGATCGGTGTGGTCGTCGCGGCCTACGTGATCTGCAGTCTGCTGGCGGTGGTGGCCGGCGTTTACTTGGCAGCGCGCGTTGCTTCAGGCGACCCGGCCATGGGGGCCTCTTTCGGGCTGCAGTCAGTGACGGCTGTGGCGCTGGGCGGCGGCCAGCTCACGGGAGGTGTTGGCGGCATCCTCGGCGTCGTGACGGGCGCGCTTAGTCTGGGGTTCATTTCCAACGGCATCAACTTGCTGGGTATCTCGCCGTTTCTGAGCGGTGCCATTACGGGGCTGCTGCTGCTGGTGGCGGTGTGTTCGCAACGTCGTGCGGTGGTGGGTTTATGAAAGCTGGCGTGCAATTTATTCCTACTTCCCGTCCTTCGTTGCCCCGCTGGCGCGAACTGATTGCCTTTATTGCGAGCGCCCCACCCGCGTATACCGGCACGGTGATCTTGTTGATTCTGGCGGCCGTCATACGACCTCAGTTGTTGTCGCTGACGCTCCTGCCGTTGATCCTGCGCCAGGCGGCGCCGCTGGGGTTGGCGGTCATAGGCCAGTCGCTGGTGATGCGCGCTCGATCGCTTGATCTTTCTTCGGGCGGGGTGATTGTGGCGGTGTCGTACATATTGACCAGTGGTTTTTTCCCGGTCTCGGATTCCGTGGCGATGTTGATGTGCATCGTGCTGGGGCTGGTGGTCGGTACGATCAATGGCGTGTTGATTGTTCGCGTGCGTGCGTCGTCAGTCATCGTGACGCTGGCGATGGCGATGATTCTGCTGGGGGTCGTGATCGCGCTATCTCAGTTCCGGGCTCCCGGGGCAGCGCCGGATTTTCTGCGCGAGTTGGCGACGCGCCGGATCATAGGTGTGCCGATGCCAGTGCTGCTGTGGCTGGCTGTGATGTTTCCTGCGGCGATCTTGTTGCGGTTCACGGTGTTTGGGCGCTACCTCGATGCCGTAGGCGCGAATCCGCAGGCTGCTGCACTGTCCGGCATTCCGCACCTGCGCGTGATCTTCCTTGGGCACGTTGCGTCGGCGCTGATATCGGTCCTGTGCGGCTTTGTTCTGGTAGGTTTTGTGGGCGCTGGGAGCACCACCTTGGGCCGGGACCTGGCCCTGAACTCGTTGGCTGCGGCCATCCTCGGTGGCGTGAACTTTGGCAATGGCCGCGGCGGCATGGCGGGCCCTGCCGTCGCGGCGTTCATGTTGACCTTTCTGTTCAACTTCCTCACCAGCCTGGGGCTTGGGGAGCCCGGCCGCCTGATGCTGCAGGGTGCGATCATCGCTATCGCGGCCCTGGGCTATTCACTGCGTAATCGCTAAAGTCATTCAATGAAAGGAACTTTGTCCATGAAATCCTCAGAATCCCGTTACGCGCTCAGCGCCGGAGATGGCTATCCGATCGAAGCCTACGGCTGGAGCCCCGAGGCCTCCGCCGTGCGGGGCGTCGTTCAGATTGCGCATGGCATGGGCGAGCACTCGCGCCGCTATCGGCCATTGGCCGAGGCCTTGACTCGCGCCGGCTACGCGGTCTACGCCAATGAGCATCGCGGTCATGGCGCCGATGCCGCCGGCCGCGGTGAACTGGGTGATTTTGGAGCGGGCGGCTTCGCCTCCTTGATCGACGACATGGCGGTGCTAAGCCGATTCGCGCAATCGCGGCACGCGGGCGCTCCGCTCATTCTGGTCGGCCACAGCATGGGTTCGTTCGCGTCGCAGCTCTATATGCTGAAGCACAGCGAGCTGGTGCAAGGTATCGCTCTAGCAGGCACAGCGGCCGTCGATCTGTTCGGAGCGCAGATCATGACGGGCTGGACGCTGGAGGACGCTAATGTGGCGATCCCCAACCCTCGCACACCGGTTGATTGGTTGAGTCGGGATCCGGCGATTGTCGATGCGCATATTGCAGATCCTCTGTGCGGATTCACAGTGGTGCCCGCTTCGTTCGAATCGATGCTGGTTGAGTGCGACCGCACCAAGGACATTGAACAATTCAGGTGCGTGCGGCCAAGCCTTCCGCTGTTCGCCTTCGTGGGCGACAAGGACCCGATCAACAATCACCTCGAATGGTTTTATCCCCTGCTTGAGCGTTATCGGCGCGCCGGGCTGACGAATGTTTCATCGCATGTGTACGGCGGTGCACGGCACGAGGTTTTCAATGAAACGAACCGTGCCGAAGTCGTAGCGAACTTGCTGGCGTGGCTCGATCAGGTCGTGTCCGGCGTGAATCAGGCTTGAGCTGGTTCCGGTGGGCGTCTCACGATGAGGCCAACGGGCGAGGGAGGTTGCTGCGAGTTCGTTGCACCAGCAGCGAAGACCTGAGCCGCCACGGCTACAAGGACAATTGTCCTTGTAGCCGTTCTGCATACCCTGCTTCCAGTACGGACCGTTGGGGCCCGGTGCCATGCGCCACCACTTTGGGGTGCCATCGGCGTTGACCACTAGCAGGCCGGGTTTGGTCACGTCGGCGGTGAATGCGGTGTACCAGAAGATTTGCTGCGCTATTTCGCCCTGTGCAGGGACCGGACCGGTTTCGCCGAAGGTCATATTCAATGCTTGCTTGGGCGCGTATTTTTTAGCCACTCTAAGCATTTGGTAGAGGCGTAGCCGGCGGGCGCCGAATTGGTGGCGCCTGAGTGAATTTCAAAAAGGAATGAAACAGAAAACGGGGAACGGAGGTTGACGCGGCGGTGCAACAAATCTTGGCGCTGCGTTTGTCATGGGTTGCTGCAGAATCAGCTGCGTCGCTTCTTCACTCTGGAGCAATGACCAACTGCACTGCGGCGCTCTCCAGCAGCGCGGGAAAGGGGTCGGGGGGGTGTTCGTTGGTAAACAAGCGGTCAATCTGTGCCAGCGTCGCGCACTGCACCATCGCCGGGCGGTTGAATTTGCTGTGATCGACCGCCAACCAGACCTGTCGCGACTGCGCGATCACGGTTTGCGCTACCTTTACTTCTCGGTAGTCGAAGTCGCGCAGCGAGCCATCGGCCTCAATGCCCGAAATGCCGATGACGGCAATGTCGACTTTGAACTGTCGCATGAAATCTACGGCCGTCTCGCCAACAATACCGCGGTCGCGTGGGCGCACCACGCCGCCGGCCACGATGACTTCGCAATCTGGATTGCTGCTCAAAGTCGTCGCGATATTAAGG
>JBBKVW010000454.1:0-5920 GCA_037968655.1 Burkholderiaceae bacterium | reverse complement strand
CGGGCGACCTCGACACATTCAAGGCGCTTTGCTACAGAGTGTGGAGGGATTTGTGAGGCTGGGGCTCGGACGAGAGCAAGTTTTCGCCGTCGATCTGGCGCCAAAAAAGTTGAATCGGTCCAAAACCCTGTGAATGCTTGTGCACAAGAACGATGCTGAATCATGGGTGTGTGTGACACCCAACGCGCAAGCACGGGCGCGACAATTTGGATGTGGTTGTGGGAGGAGGGCTATCGAACAATGTCTGTCGACCCGCATGAAATCAAGGATTCTCGAATGGGCGTCGAAAAAGTGCCCCCAGAAATGCCCCCGGCCGATCCGTGCTGACCCTTTGCCCCGTGATCTCAATGCGGCCGCTACTGTGAATTCAACACCCGATTTCCAACAGATTTGTTGTCTGGCATACGATGTCTCTGCCACCTGCATGAACGCCAGCAAGCAAGCGGCTTGACACGTAAATTTGTATATTATGAGAATATACGCCAATGATTGATCTGCCCCTGATTGTCGGCTTTGACTGGGACGCCGGAAACGCCCGCAAAAACGAGAAGCACGGCGTAAGCCAGTCCGAGGCTGAGGCGGTGTTTTTCAACCAGCCGTTACTGCTGCTGGATGATCCACACCATGGCGGGCAGGAAGTACGATTTCATGCGCCTGGCAAAACGCATGAAGGGCGGAAGTTGCACATCACTTTCACTCTGCGCCAAGGCGACACGTTGATTCGCGTGATCTCGGCGCGGGCCATGCACCGGAAGGAAAGAGCCATCTATGAGCAAGCAACCTAAGCCTCTGCCGAAGTTCAAGAACGAGGCGGAGGAACGCGCCTTCTGGGAATCGAAGGGCAGCGACTCGACAGAGTACCTGGACTGGGCGAAGGCTCGGTTTGTCGTGCTGCCGAACCTGAAGCCCTCGACCAAAACGATCTCGCTGCGCCTGCCTCAGCACCTGCTCAATTCGATCAAGGCGGCAGCCAACGCGCGCGATGTTCCCTATCAGTCACTCATCAAGGTTTGGCTGCAGGAGAAGATCGAGCATCACTGATCGGGACGGACTCAAGGGTACCCACAATCTCCTTTCAGGTCTGGTTGGCTAGCTCCCTGTAGCAGGCTACTGACATGGTTATTGCACGAAGTCCGACAATGTTCTTCATCAGTATTGATGAGGAGACCGCGATGGCAAGGACCCTAGTGCAGATCAAAAGGCAGATCGCGCAGCTTGAGAAAGAGGCAGAGCAAGTCCGCATGAAGGAAGTTGCGGGCGTCATTCAGCGCATGAAGACGGCGATTGATTTTTACGGGTTGAGCGCTGATGACATCTTCGGGCCAGCACAAAAAGCCACGGTAGAAGGCGGTAATAAGACCGCAGTCAAGAAGCCCAAGAAGCGGCCCTCACCACCGAAGTATCGGGACCCAGCTACTGGCAAGACATGGACAGGTCACGGAATGCGACCTGGGTGGTTTGTTCAGGCGATTGAGAGTGGCAAGAAGGCCGAAGAGATGGCGGTGTGATCTGCCGGCCGGGCTGTCGCTATCGAAAAGAAGTTGGCCGGCACATTGAGGCGCGGATTGGCGAACATGGGGACCGAGCATGCAATGGGTTGACCTCTGCAACATGATGAGATGCGTCCGATTTGTCGTTGGAGGTGCGGCAGCGTTCGCGCTACTTGCCTGGCCAGCTCATGGACAGTCACTGAAGTTGCCAAATCCGTCGAGGACAGTTTTCAAGTGCGAGGTCAACGGCAAGGTCGTGTACTCGGACGACCCGTGCCTTGGCGCCCAGCGAATCGACGTGGAGCCAACCCGAGGGTTGGACAAATCTTCGGGCCGGCAAGCGACTGGCGCCGACGTTCGCCGCGAGACGACGCGGGAAGCGCTTGTTGAGGCGTTTCGGCCGGTTACAGGTTTGGATAAGTCTCGGTTTGACTCAACCGCGCGGCGCCAGAATCTCACTGCGAGCGCTAAGACTGAGTGCGGCGACTTGGACGGCAGAATCGCCGACGCAGAAACGCTAGAGCGTTCGGCCTCTGTCGGCACTCGCCCTGCCGTACAACGCGACCTGCTTGGCCTGCGCAAGCGATACCGCGAACTTCGCTGTTGATCTCCGGTTGTTTTCGTTCTACACGTATCACCCGGCTGCATAGATGCGATTTGAAGGCCTCGTCAAGACCTGGAACGAAGAGCGCGCGTTCGGCTTCATCGAGCCAGCACAAGGCGGTCAGGAAGTCTTCGTCCACATTACTGCATTCCCACCACGATCCGGGCGCCCACAGTTGAATCAGCGCGTCTCGTTTGAGGTGGAACTGAATCGAGATGGCAAGAAGCGCGCGAAGAAGGTCATGCTGGTGCGGCCGGCAAACGCCACCAGATCACGCTCAAGCAGAAGCGGTGCCGAATGGGGTGGTGCCAGCTTGTTCGCAGTACCTGTTTTTGTCGCGCTGTACCTGGCGATTGCCGTCATGTGCCGAGTTCCGAGCAAGGTCGGGCTGGCCTATCTGGCCCTCAGCGTCGTGTGCTTCGTCATGTACGCGGCGGACAAATCTGCAGCCAAGTCCGGTGGGTGGCGCACAAATGAAAGCACGCTGCTGCTGATTGGACTGGCAGGAGGCTGGCCAGGCGCGATGCTGGCGCAACAGTTCCTGCGACACAAGTCGGTGAAGGCATCGTTCTGTGCTGCGTTCTGGGGCACCGTGATACTGAACGTGATCGCGTTCGTGGTGCTGAGTTCACCACAGGCGGGGGCCTGGCAGGCGTTGCGATGATTGCCGTGCAGGTCACCTACATGTCGAAGTGACCCGCTGTCATTTCGTCGGAGCTTGACCATCGCTAGACATCAACTGCGTGCCCGCCAGCCGACGCAATGCCGCATCCGACAACAACAGGCACCACCAAGCCTGCGGAAAAGACCGTATTCGCGCCTTGGCTGTATTGCGGCCGATCAGTTCAGTACCGGCGACCATGATGCCCCCGCGCGTCACACGACGGACCTGGGCGTTGTGCAATGGCGGTATCGCTGCATTGCCATCGTCCAGCAACATTCCGCGATCACAGCCGACGGGTCTCTGGTCCCTATGGTGTGCGGCCGAATGATCAACTCACCGACGACGGCAGGCTGCGGTCGTGATAGTTTGATGCCGTGTTCGCGGAGTCGGTAGACCGCTGCATGCACGGTTTCGACTCAGGGCCTGTGGGTTGCGTTTCACCTTCCGGGCTGGTGCGCTAGACGCTGGCGGAGGAACTGGGTCGGTCCGCAGGAAAGGTTGCATGACGAACTGGCCGGGCGGCCGCATCGTCGCTCATTTCTGGACTCGGGCCAGTCTGACTTTTGTGGCGAATTGCTGCCAGGCTGGCGATGAATCCATGTGGCTTGCGGCTCGGTGGCGACCGAACATTGAACGCAATCGATGTAGATTTGGATTGACTCAAATGATGGCATGTTGTACTCTTTCAATGAGTACACAACTGGAGATATTCATGCCCCGAGCTGCCGTCGATGACAACCAACGAATGAACCTGCGCATTCAGCCGGCACAAAAGGCCATGCTGATGCGTGCTGCTGCCTTGAGCAACACTGATCTGACAGATTTTGTCGTACGGACCGCCGTTCGTGACGCGATGGTCGTGATCGCGCAAGCTGAACATGTCAAGCTGTCCGAAAGGGACAGCTTGCGGGTGCTCGACCTGCTGGAAAACCCGCCCAAGCCAAACGCGAAATTGTTGGCAGCTGCAAAGGCCTTGCCACCAATGCCAACATGACTGTGCCCGCTTGGCATGAAGAGCCGATCAACAAGAAGCATGATCGCGATGTGTTCGATTGTGGCGACGGTGCCCTGAATGATTTCCTGCGCCGCTATGCGCGCAAGAGCCATGAGGTCGGCGGCGCAAAAACAATTCTGGCAATCGACGATGCCGACAACACAACGATCCTTGGCTTTTACAGCCTGAGCCCGGCGTCTGTTGAATACGATCGGACACCTGAGGTGATCCGGCGCGGCCTGGCCCGCCATGACATACCGTGTTTTCGGCTTGCACGCCTCGCCGTAAGTCGGCAGATGCATGGCCAAGGTCTGGGTGGCCAGTTACTGCTCGCAGCCGGACGGCGCTGCCTCATGGCAGCGGCAGAAGTCGGTGGTGTCGCCATCGTGATCGACGCCAAGAATGAGCGGGTGGCCCAGTGGTATGCGGGATATGGCGCCGTGGCGATACAAGATGCCCCCTTGACCCTCCTGCTACCGTTGTCGACGGTAGCAGTCGCGCTGGCAACTGCCCGTGGATGACGAACTCAGAACTATGTCGTACAAGTGCTGACGTCAAAATGACCTGGGGGTCAATCTCGACTCGGCTGCGATACTCGACCACCTCAGCGCTCGTGGGCTTTGGCACGCTCGTTAAGAGCTTATTCGAACAACCTGAGTTGCGGGCGGTGTAGCGATCAGGACCCATTCCTGACTTCCGAAAAATTTCGGACACGAGTCCGACACGGCGCTACACAACTAAATATGGGTTAGCAACTCAGCGTTGCCAATCCATTGTTTTTTTATGACTCCTCAACCTGGATTTGAACCAGGGGCCAACGGATTGATAGCCCGGTTGCCGCGAAGCTGGTCTAGATAGTCGGCCCAGGCTTGCAGCATTTTTCGACGCTCGGGCAGGTGTTGCGCATGGTTGTACGCGGCTTTCACAGAATTGCGCTCAGCGTGCGAGAGTTGGCGCTCAACGACATCGGAAGTCCAACCGATTTCGTGCAACATGGTTGATGCCATGCCGCGAAAGCCATGGGCCGTCATCGTCGCTCGGTCGTATCCCAACCGTCGAAGTGCAGCGTTGACCGTGTTCTCACACATGGGTTCGCCGTTGGTCCTGTTCCCAGGAAACATCCAGCCATTCGGGCCGGTCATCGGCGCAAGCTCGCGCAACACTGTCAGCGCTTGCGTGGACAGCGGCACGATGTGCATCACACGCCCCTTCATCTTTGCGTCCGGTATGCGCCACTCCGCGGCATCGAAGTTGATCTCGCTCCACTCGCCGCGCCTGAGTTCGCCAGGCCGAACAAATAGCAGCGGATAAAGCTTCAAGGCACAACGCGTGATGAAGCCGCCTTCGTAGGCGTCAAGGTCCCGAAGCAGCTGTCCGACTCTCCGAGGATCTGTCAGCGTCGAATAGTGCTCTGGCCGCCAGGGCGGCAGCGCGCCCCGCAGATCGCGGCTCGGGTCGGACTCCAGCAGGCCCATCGCTACTGCGTAGCGGAAGACCTGGCTGCAGTTTTGTTGCACACGATGCGCCGTCTCGATAGCGCCCCGGGACTCGACGCGTTTGAGTGCCTGCAGCAAATCTGGTGGGCAGATCGCAGCCATGGGCCTGGCGCCAAGCCATGGGAAAACGTCGCGCTCGAGCCGCCGGATGATCTTGTCGGCATGGCTGGCCGCCCATGACGGTGCGTGCTTCGCGTACCACTCGCGCGCGATTGATTCGAAAGATTCAGGGACGGGCAGGCCGGCGTCCACCAATTGCTCGATCTCTCGCCGTTTGACTTGCTCGTGCCGCTGCTGCTTACGCACCGCGCTCGGATCGGTGCCTGAGCGGATCATTTGTCTGGCAGCTTCAGCTTTCTGTCGTGCGCCGCCCAGGCTGGTGCCGGGGTAGGTACCCAGACTCAATGTCTTGCGCCGCCCCTGATAGCTGTAGTCCAGGCGCCAGCCGTGTGAGCCGCCATTGACGAACAGGAGCAGGTAGAGACCGCCCCGTCACTCAGGCGGCGCCTGCCGTCGCCTGGGCGGATTGCCTTGAGAGTGGCTGCGGAGGGGATCAGGTGTTGGACCATGCAGTAACTTCCTCGCGTGAATCAGGCGGATTCTCGGGTTACTGCAATAGTTCCTGCAATGTGAACTCGTATCGTGTGGGTTTTTGCGGAATCCCCTGGGACA
>JBBKVW010000453.1:0-4643 GCA_037968655.1 Burkholderiaceae bacterium | reverse complement strand
TTCGAGGGCAATCCCGACGCCGATGCGCATCGCGGCAACCAGGGCGGCTGGCGCAGGCTTGGCCTGCCCTGGCGCCAGAACTGAGATTGCGCGCATGCTAGCCGTACCGGGCGACCTGGCCGACTGCAGCGCAGCCGAGCTGGTTGCCATGTATGGCGCGGGCAAGGCTTCGCCGCTGGAGGCCTGCGACGCAGTTCTGGCGCGCATTGACTTGCACAATGCACACATCAATGCCTTCGTCTGTGTAGACCATGCGGGCGCCCGGGCGGCGGCCATCGACAGTAGCCAGCGCTGGACCAGTGGCGCGCCGCTCGGCCCGCTCGATGGCGTGCCGGTGTCGATCAAGGATCTGATCCTGACCCAAGGCCTGCCGACCTTGCGCGGCAGCCATACGGTGACGATCGACCAGGCCTGGGACGTCGACGCACCAGCCAGTGCCCGCCTGCGCGAGGCCGGCGCAGTCATCCTGGGCAAGACGACCACACCGGAGTTCGGCTGCAAGGGCGAGACCAACTCGCCGCGCAGTGGCATCACACGCAACCCCTGGAACCTGGGCAAGACCTCGGGCGGATCATCGGGCGGTGCGGCGGCCGCAACCGCAGCGGGCATGGGCGCGATTGCGATTGGCACCGATGGCGCGGGCTCGGTGCGGATTCCGGCCGCGTTCTGTGGCAATGTCGGCTTCAAACCCAGTTTTGGCCGGGTGCCGGCTTTTCCGCTGTCGCCATTTGGCACGGTTGCGCATCTGGGCCCGCTGACGCGCGATGTGCGCGACGCCGCGATCGCGATGAACATCCTGAAACAGCCCGATGCACGTGACTGGACAGCACTTCCTGCTGACACCAATGACTACCTGCTTGGCCTGCAAGACGGCGTCCGTGGTCTGCGCATCGCCTATTCACCCACGCTTGGATATGTCGGCAATGTCGACCCGCAAGTGGCAGTTGCCGTCAAAAGCGCGGTACTGCAGCTCGAGCAGTTGGGTGCCGTGGTCGAACAGGTCGACCCCGGTTTCGACGACCCGCTGGATATCACCACAGGACTCTGGTTCCTGGGTTCCTGGACAGTCTGGAACAGCCTGAACGCCCGGCAACAGGCGCTGTGTGACCCGGATTTCGTGGCGCAGGCCGAACTCGGGCGGGCCTACAGTGCGCTGGATATTGCACAGCTCACGCTGCGCCGCGGCGCCCTGGGCTCAACGCTGCGCCAGTTCATGCAGCGTTACGACCTGATCGTCACGCCCAGCACCTCGGTGGCGGCCTTTGACGCGGCGCCGGCCGGGCATGGGCCAATGACTCCCGAGACCATGCTGGGCTGGACGCCGTTCAGCTACCCCTTCAACCTGAGCCAGCAACCAGCCTGCACTGTGCCCTGCGGGTTCACGCGGGACGGCCTGCCGATCGGCCTGCAACTGGTCGGGCCGATGTTCGGTGACGCGCTGGTGCTGCGTGCGGCCAGGGCTTTTGAAGCGGCGGGTAATATTCGAGTGCTGGCACCGACAACACCACAAGCATGACATTCCTGGCCATCGACATCGGCAACACGCGTCTCAAATGGGCGCAATACGCGGACCCGGCTCCCGGCAGCCGCTTGATTGCCCATGGCGCCGAATTCCTGGACAACGTCGACAAGCTGGCCGAAGGCGCCTGGGCATCGCTGGCTGAACCCAGCGCCATGCTCGGCTGCGTGGTGGCCGGCGAGGCGATCAAACGCAAGGTCGAAGAACAGCTCGAACTGTGGGACATCGACCCGCAGTGGGTGGTGGCCAAGGATGCCGAGGCGGGGCTGCACAACGGCTACGACTTCCCGATCCGGCTGGGCGCCGATCGCTGGGTCGCCATGATCGGTGCCTGGCACCACATGCTGGCCCAGGGCAAGCCGCGGCCGATCGTGCTGGCCATGGTCGGTACCGCAGTGACGATCGAGGCCATCGACGCCAACGGGCGTTTCATGGGCGGTTTGATCCTGCCCGGACACGGCATCATGCTGCGCGCACTGGAGTCCGGCACGGCGGGCCTGCATGTGCCCACCGGCAATGTCTGCGATTTCCCGACCAACACCAGCGACGCGCTGACCAGTGGCGGCACCTATGCGATTGCCGGCGCGATGGAACGCATGGTCAACAACCTGCGCGTCCAGTGTGGGGCCGAACCCTGCTGCTACATGACCGGCGGCGCGGGCTGGAAAATGGCGCCCAGCCTGTCCACGCCGTTTGAGTTGCTGGACAACCTGATCTTCGAGGGCCTGCTGGAGATGGCGCTGGCGCGCCAGAAGGCCTCGCTGCTCTAAGACTGGGGCCTGAACCCGGCGGCCAGGGCGCACAGCACCCCATCCGATGGCCGGTCATCAGTCCGGTTTCTTGCCGCTCAACCCGCCGATGCCCTGGAACAGGGCCTGGCGCGCCTGTGCAATGACCTGCCCGCGCCAGGACTCGCTGTCAACGTAGAACGCGTCCAGCATCTGCTGCTTGATGCTGCGCGCCAGTACCGCGTCGGCTTGCGGATGCAATTGCAGCCACTGCTCCGCACGCAGGGCCTGCACCACGTCCTGAATCGGCAGAGTGCCGTATTCCATCGCGATCGCTGTGTATTCGGCCTGCGGGCATTCTTCATACGCGGCATTCCACATCAGCCCGGTCAACCGTGCCGAGCTCGACGAGCCGTCGTAGAACGAGGTGATGGGTGTCGCGCCGTCGCCGCTCCACCATTGGCGGGCGCGTTGCAGGGCAGCTGCGTCTTCACGGCAGGCAAAGATGCGTTCGCCCAGGCCGCTCGGGCCAAGGCCGGTATGCAGGTCGACCCAGGCCAGGCGGCGTGCCGCTCCGGCGTGCCGGCGCAGCACCTGGCGCACGGTGCGGTTGCTCCAGGTGGGTGCCGTGCCGCCAAAGAACAGTCCGTCGGGGTGCGCGTGCTGACCCTGGGTCACCGCAGCCTGGAAATACGCGGGGCCATGCTGCTGCACGAATTGCGCGATTGCCGCGGTATTGGCCGCGTCGGGTGGCCAGACAGCGGGCAGCAGCAGCGCATGCAGTTCGTCGTAGGCCGGGTTGGCTGGCAGGGGCTGGCTGAAGTCGTGAAAGTTGCGATTGAGGTCGACGTTTTCCTGTGTGACCCGGCGCAGATGCGAAAAACCATAGGGGTTGAGCGCATGGATATACATCACCGCGGCGCCTGACGCCCGCACCAGATCCAGCCATTCCTGGTCATGCAGCGAGGCCACCTGCACACCGCTGCCGCAATAGCCTTCGACACCATGGCAGGCGCTGGAGACGACCAGCATGGCCTCGGCATGCGGATCGCCGGCGATAGCGACGTCCATCGCCAGCGCCTCGCCGTCGCGCCCGGTCAGCGGATGGTCATAGGAGCTGATCGGCAGGCCTGCCGTGGCCGCCGCTTCCAGAAAGCGCGTGCGCGCCTGGGCATAGCTGCCAGAGAACGCCTGGGCAAGGTCGATCATTGCGTGGCCGCCGGTCGTTCCTGCGCGAACCACTGCTCTGCCAGTCGCACCCAGTAGGTTGCACCCAGCGGAATCAGGTCGTCGTTGAAATCGTAGCTCGGGTTGTGCAGCATGCAGGGCCCGGCGCCGTGTCCGATCTCGCGGTGGCCGCCCTCGCCGTTGGCGATAAAGCAATAGGCGCCCGGCTTGGCCTGCAGCATGAAGGCGAAATCTTCTGCGCCCATGGTGGGTTCCTGCACCACGACATTGCCGGCGCCGACGATGTCGCGCATCACCTCCTGCGCAAATTGCGCCTCGGGCGCCGAGTTGATCGTGGGCGGATAGTTGCGCACGAATGAGAACTCGCATTGGGTATTGAAGGCCGCGCAGGTATGTTCGGTGATCTCGCGCATGCGCTGCTCGATCATGTCCAGCACCTCGAGCGTGAAGGTGCGCACCGTGCCCTGCATCTCGCAATAGTCGGGAATCACATTGGTCGCCTCACCGGCATGGATCATCGTGACCGAGATCACACCGGCATCGATCGGTTTCTTGTTGCGGCTGATGATGGTCTGGAAGGCCTGCACCAGCTGGCAGGCCACCGGCACCGGGTCGACACCGTTGTGCGGCAGGGCCGCGTGGCCGCCCTTGCCGGTGACACGTATCTTGAACTCGTTGCTCGATGCCATCACCGGCCCCGCGCTGACCGCCATCTGGCCGACCGGATAGCCGGGCCAGTTGTGCATGCCGAACACCGCTTCCATATCGAACTTCTCGAAAAGGCCGTCCTTGATCATCTCGCGCGCACCGCCGCCGCCTTCTTCGGCCGGCTGGAAGATCAGATAGACCGTACCGTCGAAATTGCGGTTCCTGGCGAAATGCTGCGCCGCTGCCAGCAGCATGGCGGTATGCCCGTCATGGCCGCAGGCATGCATCTTGCCGGCGTTCTTGCTGGCGTGGTCGAAGGTGTTGAACTCCTGCATCGGCAGCGCGTCCATGTCGGCGCGCAGTCCGATGGCGCGCTTGGAGTCGCCACCCTTGATGATGCCGACGACGCCGGTGGTGCCCATGCCACGGTCGATCGGAATGCCCCATTCGGTCAACTTGGCCGCAACTACATCGGCGGTGCGCACCTCCTTGAAACACAGTTCGGGATGGGCGTGGATATCACGTCGCACAGCGGCGATCGAGGCCGCCTGGGTCAGGAT